>NZ_JAMPKC010000007.1:0-228024 GCF_039961975.1 Trichocoleus sp. DQ-A3
TGAGACAGGTTTTTTCGTTCACTTTCCCCCAATAATCCGCTTATATAGTTCCTAAACTCCCGTTTTTGGGCTTGATGCGTCAATATATCATCAAAGCGTTTGCACCATCTATTGAAGCAAGGGGGCATGGCGGCGGGAGTTGTCTCTTTCATTTATCACACCATAACGTGAAATGGTTGCCATGCCTGTATTATAACTTTTTAGAGTCTTGTTTTTCGTTTAAGCACCGTTAATTCATAAGCTGCACTACAACGTACAACATAAGATTCATCTTGCAGAGCATCAATTAAAGCAAAGACTACTTCTTCTGACTCAGGAGCAATTTTCCCTAGAGACTCAACAATACTTTTACGAGCATGATGGGGATTTAGTCCTTGTGCTTCAGTAGTGTTTTTCATTGCTTTAATAAGGGCAGGAATAGTAGCTTTTGCACCTGAACCAATTTCTCCTAAAGCACGAGCAGACCAGCTCCGAACGGAGTCAGTCCGATCCTCCAGAGCTTCCATGAGGGCAGGAACTACAACTTGTAAATCTGAGCCAATACGTCCTAAAGCAAGGGCAGAACCCTAACGGACTATTTCATACTCATCCTTCAATGTTTCTAGCAGAACAGGAACAGCATCTCTTGCTCCTGAGCCAATTTTTTCTAAGGATGATGCAGCACCATAGCGTGTATTTTTTGATTGTTCGTTCTTCAGTGCTTCGATGAGAGCAGGAACAGCATCGGAGCCAATTCCTCCCAAGGCAGAGGCAATCATGTCAGTGTTGAACTGCAACGCCTTATCCTCAAACAGTGCAATTAAAGGCTGAATTGCTTCTTTTGCCTCTGAACCTATTTTCCCTAAAGTTGTGACAGTATCTCGACGTACACTTGCGTCAGGATCTTCTAATGCATTAATTAAGGCAGGAACAGCAGGCTTTGCTGCTGCACCAATTTCTCCTAAAGCAGCAAAAACTCTTTGACGGAGATATTGATTTTCACTCTTGATTAACTTAACGAGAGCAGGAACAGCAGGCTCTGAGGCTGAGCCAATTTTTTCTAAGGCAGAGACAACGCCGAATAAAGACCTTCCATCTTCTAGAGCTTCAACGAGTGCGGGAACAGCAGCTTTAGCTTCTGAACCAATCTCTGCCAAAGCATAAGCCGCTGGTTCCCGTATGTACCACTCTCCAAACCTTAAAGCATCAATTAGTGGGAGAACCGCTGCTTGACCAATTTTTCCCAATGCAGATGCAGCTTCCCTCGCACTTATTTGCTCTTTTTGCTTAAGGAGTTCAACTAAATCTGGTATTGCTGCCTCTGCTACTGAACCCATATCGCCTAACGTTTGTGCAGCTCTAAGATGGACATGTCGCTTCTGATCTTTCAAAAGCTCAACTAGAGCCGGAATTGCTGCTTGACCAATTTGGGCTAGCACAGGAGCAGCAATGCTGCGACGATTCTTACTTTCTCTCTTCAACTGCTCAGCTAATGCAGGAATTGCTTCTTCTGCTGCTGAACCAAATCTTCCTAATGCAAAAGCAGCGCAGTCACAAACAAATTCATCCTCATCCTCTAAAGCTTGACTTAGTACAAAAATCACATCTTTGGTTGCTAAACCAATATTTCCAAGAGCGGAAGCAGCATTTCCACGAACTGTCTCGTCCTCATCCTCTAAAGCTTTGATTAGTGCGGGGACTGCTTTTTGAGCTGGCATTCCAATCTTTCCTAGAGCTTCAGCAGCAGCATAACGATCTTCAACATCTGGGAGCGAGAGATTAGAAATCAAACGCTGGATGCGTTGATTCAGTTGCTCTTGCTTAAGAGTTTCTGAATTCAAAATCAAAAGCTGTGCTGAAGAATTAATCAATCCAATCCACTCTTTTACTGACTGTGGACGATTCTCTGGTTTCACCTCTAGTCCTTTGAGAATAGCAAAGTTAACCTGCTCACTGATATGTTGGTTGATTTCTTTAGGTGGCTTCAGCGGATAACCATAAATCGCTCTAGATATGGCACCTTCAGGTTCTTGTCCTGTTAGCAATTTGTACAAAGTTGCCGCTAACGAGTAAACATCCGTGTACGAACCTGGTTTAGCACGGCTCTCATATTGCTCAGGTGGAGAATAAAAATCTGTCCGATGTTCTGTGTGAGTCTGTGTCAAATCAGGAGTAAACTCGCGGGCTATTCCGAAGTCAATAAGAACGGCTTCATCCTTTCCTGCCCGCACCATAATGTTTCGTGGCTTTACATCTCGATGTAATAAACCGTTTTCATGAACAGTTATCAGAGCATCAGCGACTTGTCTGATGTATTTTAAAGCTTCAGATTCAGCCAATACGCCTCTGTAAGCTAAATCTTCTCCCTCTATGTATTCCATGACCATCCCCCAGGTCATCCCTTCTGTGATGAGTTCATGAACTCTTACCACATGGGGATGCTGACACTTTTGCAGTCTTAGCGCTTCGTTCGCAAAATCTTGCTGCCACTTATCAAAGTCATGGCTGTTTGGATCTATATCTTTAAGTATTTTGATGACAACTAAGTCACTGTTTTTATGCCTAGCAAGATAAGTTATGCCAAAACCACCCCCACCAATTTTTTGCTCAATGGTGTATTTGCCGTTTTGCAAAATATGTCCTGGAGTCCACATGATTGACTATCTAGAGATGTTTGATTACGTGAGAAAGATTGCCAGAGCAGTTCACTGCTTACGTCTTTTCACTCTAGGGAAGGAATAATAGTAGCGCTCACTTCATCAACTAACTTCCAACATAGCCATTCTTCATAAAGCTATCTCCATTTGTCATTAACTTTTTAATTTTGCGCCTGCTGAAATGCTTCTATCTTTTCCTTCCCCCCAGGAAGATCAGAGCCGACGACATAAAAATCTTGTGGATAAATCCAGTGGGTGCCTAGAGGCCCATGAATTTGAATTCCGGTCATGACGGCGTAGTTAAACACAGAGCGATCGAGAATATTTAAGAGGGCTTCGACATCGTCGGAAATAATTTTAGATGCCAACTTTGTAATCTCTATCAAATCGGGTTTGTCCCCATAGGTAAGGGCTGAAAGAATTTTCTGCCGGATAATTGTTTGTTCAATATCCTGCATATCCATTTCTAGTTTCAGATGACCAGATGCCAATTCTTTGACGACTGTTTCTAATGCTCCACAAGCATGGGAAACTTTTTGAACACCATCTCGATAAACCTTACCAATATCACCATGTCTAGAAATAGCGATATGGGGCATCGCATAGAAGGTAAAACGACGGATACCATCAACGATAGGGGTATGGTCAGTCGCAGCGGCTAACCCCGTTTTCCCCATCATGACGAACCCGGCTAAGCTGCAACAATTAAAAGTTTTCCCCCAGTATCGAATTACTTCAATGAATAGGGGTTCGGCGACTTCATCCCGACAAATTGCTATCATTCCCATCGTGTTTTCGTCACAAAAACCGTAGGAACTCAAGCTTTGGAAAGTCTTTCTCATGTACTTGCTCATGGGAAGTGCCCCTGGAAAGTGAGTTTGCAGCGTTTCATGAAATGCTGGAAACACGTTAGGGTCATATCCATTGAGCGTTTGGGGGATAGTTTCGCCAAGCTGATTGACGTGATGGGTCATCTCTTAACTTCTCCTAAAGAGCTTGCAAAATCCGTCATTGCGTAGCTTAAACTTAACTTCACACCCGTCCTTGAGGATTCGGGCAATATTATTGGTTTTAACACTAGATGAGTGAGAAAGCTCCTGTCCTTACCATTTAAAAGGTTGGTGAAGCCCTCCTGACTCCCTCAGCTAAAGCGTTTAACCACAAATTTTAGACGATCAACGATCAACCGTGACGTCGCCTCTTTAACCGATGCTTGACTATCAGACGAATGCTGCATCCGATTGAGCCAGCTATTCGGCTTCAAATTAGTTGTCTTTTTATACGTGATTTGGTGGCTTGATTGAAGTGCAACTGCACGCCCCAAACATTCCTAGTGAAGCCCTTTTCTTGCTTCATCTTGTCGAAGAACCCAACGGGCTTCAGGGAGTAACAGCCTACCTTCGGTTATGGCGATCGCCAATATCCTTTGAACACATTTCCCACATTGCACCATACCCCAAAAGTAGTATTTTTTGCCTACTAACCACTTCAGGAAACGAGAGGTAAGCTCTTACCTTGCGTACCTTTGCTCTTACCTTGCGTACCTTTGCGCTAACCTTTGCGTACCTTTGCGTTAAAAAATTAACCTTTATTCTCTCGTTTCCACAGTCCCCGCACCAGCCGAATCTCATCAAAAGTATAGATTTCCCCCAGAGAATCTCGAATCTTTGAGAGTGAAGTAGCACCCACCTCTTGAATTGCTTTTAAAATGGGTTCTTGACGTTCTAGGGGTACTAACGAGTTTAAATCAACAGGCTGATTCATCGAAATTAATTCTGCTAGATGATCTAAGATAGTGCCTATACGCAAGTTACGTTTTAGAGCAATTTCCTCAATGCTCAAACCTTGCCTATACAAATCCAGCGTCGCTAACTGGGTGTAGCTAGGGTGATTTTTTTGAGTAATTGCCGCAACAGAAGTGGACTTGAAAATTCCTTGTTCTTTACAATAAGTTTGGATTTCAGCAACAAATCTCTCACCATATTGAGCTAATTTATAATCTCCAACACCGGAAATTTTGCCAAATTCCGGTAAGCTTTTAGGTTGCATTTGAGCCATCAGCTTTAGCGTAGAATCTGCAAAGACGACGTAGGGAGGCACGGATTGCTCATCAGCAAGTTGTTTGCGAAGCTGGCGCAATTGTTCATACAGCATTTCTACTTCTACTGCCATTTGCGGCGATTCATCAATTGCAGTAACAATTGGAACGGCAATCTGCACCTCACGCTGACGCCGCAAAATTTCCCAGCTTAAAGCATTGAGCTTCAAGACAGAATAACCGTCAGTGGTTTGATCGACAAGTCCTTGATGCAAGAGCGATCGCCCTAACATCTTCCAATCTTCTACACTTTTATCAGTGCCGATGCCGTAGGTAGAAAGTTCCTGATGCCCATTCTGAGAAATCTTCTGATTTTTTGAGCCGCGCAACACATCAATAATGTAATTCATCCCGTATCTTTCTTTGCATCTGGCGACACAAGAAAGAAATTTCTGCGCTTCGATTGTCCAATCTTGCACAGGTTTAGGAAAACGGCAGTTGTCGCAGTTGCCGCAATTTCCCGCAAAACGTTCGCCAAAGTAACCCAATTGTATTGTGCGGCGACAGTCTGTACCTTCCGCATAATCAATTACTTGTCGCAATTGTTGACGGGCAATTCTTTGTTCTTGCGGGTCAGTTTTTTGGTCGATAATATACTCAATCGTCTTCAAATCGCCGTAGCCAAAAAAGACCGTACAACGCGCAGGTTCTCCATCTCTTCCTGCCCTTCCAGCTTCTTGATAATAACTTTCTAAATTGCGCGGCAAGTCGTAATGAATGACAAAGCGCACATCTGGCTTATTAATTCCCATGCCAAAGGCAACCGTTGCTACCATTACTCGCACGTCATCTCGAATAAAGCGAGTTTGATTAGAAGTCCGTTCTTCATCATCTAGCCCTGCATGATAAGGTAGCGCTGAGATGCCATCTTTTTGTAATCGAAAGGCAATTTCATCCACGCGGCGACGACTGAGGCAATAAATAATCCCGGAACCCTCAGTTGTGCGAATTTGTTTTAAGAGTTGGGAGTAAGCTTGTTTCTCTTTTGGCTGAACTTCGTAGTAGAGATTGGGGCGGTTAAAACTGGCAATGTGAATACTGGGTTGCCTGAGCGCCAGCTGTTGGATAATATCTTGACGGACGCGATCGGTAGCGGTGGCGGTAAGGGCTAAAAAGGGCACATTCGGATAGCGTTGGCGTAATTGTCGCAATTGCCGATATTCTGGGCGAAAATCATGTCCCCACTCAGAAACGCAGTGCGCTTCATCAATCGCAATCGAGTGAATTCCAATTTGGTGTTGCACCAAATCTAAAAAGGGCAAAAATTTTTCCCCCAAGAGTCTTTCTGGGGCAACGTAGAGTAGTTTGATGCGGCGATTGAGGATATCTTGTTCGCGCGATCGCACTTGTCCCCAACTGAGACTACTATTGAGAAACGTCGCGCCAATGCCGTTATCCCGTAACGCTTCCACTTGATCTTGCATCAAGGCAATCAACGGCGACACTACCACGGTTAAACCAGATTTCAGTAGGGCTGGTAGCTGAAAGCACAAAGATTTTCCTCCGCCTGTAGGCATCACAACCAGCAAATCCTGGTTTTGTAGCGCTTCTTCAATAATCTGACGTTGCCCTAGGCGAAAGCTGTCGTAACCAAAGAAATGTTTGAGTGCCTGTTCGAGAGAATGAAACTGGGGCATCTTCCGAAGGATGAAGGATGTTAGCAAAGCGGCGCATCCGCGCAGGATCAAAAGGATGAATGAAGAAATTCCGAATTCTCCGCAAGGGAGTTTCAGAGTGCTGTGGGCATCCAAAACTGCTGCCCGAAATTGGTTGCGCTAACGAGAGCCTGCTTTACGAATCATAATGATACTTGGAAAGTCTATTAGTAAATTAACCCATGCCGAAAGCAATCTGGAATGGTACGGTTTTAGCCCAAAGCGATCGCACCGAAGTCGTGGAAGGCAACCACTACTTCCCGGCTGATGCTATCAACCAGCAATATTTCAAAGATAGCGACACTCACACCAGCTGTCCTTGGAAGGGCAAAGCCAGTTATTATTCCATCGAAGTCGATGGGCAAGTCAACAAAGATGCGGCTTGGTACTATCCCCAAGCCAAGGACGCCGCCAAAAACATTGAAGGATACATTGCCTTCTGGAAAGGCGTCAAAGTCGAAGCATAAGCCAGTGGAGGCACGGCATTGCCGTGCCCCCAAGCCTGGAAGGAATTACCTATCACCTTGCACGATTCCAAACTACGTCTTCCAGAAGACGGATGTAGTGTCCCTTCCTTTGTTCAACCATCAATAGGAAACAGGTCAAAGCAGAGGAGGGGCAATGCAACTTGGTGACAAAGTAGCACTGATTACAGGTGCGGGTTCGGGCATCGGCAAAGCAGCAGCAGTGCTATTGGCGAAAGAAGGTGCAAAAATCGCAGCCTTAGGACGTACTGAAGACGAACTCAACGAAGTCGTTGCCCAAATCCAACAAGCCGGTGGAGAAGCCATCCCGGTACTCGCTGACATCTCCGAAACAGAGGAGATGCAACAAGCGGTGCAACAAGTCATAAATCAATGGGGACGCCTTGACATTGTATTTGCGAATGCTGGAATTAATGGCGTCTGGGCACCGATAGAAGAGCTAGAGCCAGAAGAATGGGACAAAACGATTAAAGTCAATCTGAGAGGCACGTTCCTCACTGTTAAATATGCCGTGCCTCATCTCAAGAAACAAGGCGGATCTGTCATTATCACCTCCTCCGTCAATGGCACGCGGATGTTCAGCAACAGCGGTGCGACAGCTTATTCCTGCACCAAAGCGGCTCAAGTCGCATTCACCAAAATGGTGGCGCTAGAACTAGCCAAACACCGCATCCGCGTCAATGTGATTTGTCCGGGTGCCATAGAAACCAATATTGACCAAAGCACCGAACGACGGAGCTTGGAACAAGCTCGTGAACCCGTGGAGTATCCGGCAGGAAAAATCCCGCTAACTGATGGTAAACCTGGCTCCTCTGAACAAGTTGCCAACCTAGTGCTATTTTTAGCCTCAGACGCCTCCAGCCTGATTAGCGGGACGGAAATGTGGATTGATGGTGCCGAATCCTTACTGGCTGGCTAAAACATCCCAGCCCCCCTTGATCGGGAGGGCAAGAACAAATCTCAGAAAATGCTGGTATTGGCGATAGTTTCTGCTATGATTGTAAACGCCATGAGCGGATGTGGCGGAATTGGCAGACGCGCTAGATTTAGGTTCTAGTTTCGCAAGAAGTGAAGGTTCAAGTCCTTTCATCCGCATTACATACAGTATAAGGGTTTCAGCTTGTTAATAGGGCTGGAACCCTTTTTACTTTGGTACTGAATTGACGATTTTTACTTGACTTTTGACTATGGCGTGACTATGATTGGCGTCAATGGTACTAGAATTCATAGTCAAAAAATGAACACAACACAGAAAGCTTCTAAAGGGTCTGTAGGTATCGAATCATTTCAAGAGCGCTTACGCTTGCGTCTCCCACGTCAGCTTTTTGGAGGTAAGCAAAAATACTTAACACTTGGTCTATCAGATACCTCAGAAAATCGTAAGTCAGCAGAAATCAAAGCACGCCAGATTGAACTAGACATCATTTCCGGAAACTTTGACCCAACCTTAGCTAAATACAAACCACAGACATATCTAACTCTTATAGAAACGATTAAACCCAAGCAAGCAATAACGTTATCTGATTTGTGGAATAAGTACACAGAGTACAGAAAGCCTTTGATTGCTGAGACAACACTACGAATTCAGTATGCTGCTGTACGTAATCACATTGCCAAACTGCCTACTAAAGATTTAAATGATTCGATTAAGATTCGAGATTTCTTAGTTGCCAATCTCTCGAATGATGCTGCACGACGTACCCTAACACAGATTTCAGCCTGTTGTGAATGGGCTTGCGACTCTTTTCTTATCACCAATAATCCGTTTCACGGAATGGCTAAGAAAATAAAGGTAGTAAAGGACGAAGTAGATACTATTGACCCATTTACTGCTGAAGAGCGCGACACAATTATTGCTGCTTTTGAACAACATCCTTACTATTGCTTTTACGCAGCATTTGTCAAATTCCTGTTTATGACTGGATGTCGTACTGGTGAAGCCGTTGGTATAAAGTGGAAGCATATTAGTCAAGACTGCAAACTGATTACATTCTGCGAATCCGTTAGCAGTCAGCTAAAAATCCGAAAAGATTGCAAAACTCACAAAACACGTAAATTTCCTTGCAATCCGTCTTTACAAGCATTGTTGCTGAGTATTAAGTCTGAGAACTGCGATCCAGAATCATTAGTATTTCCTAGCAAACGCGGGGGTGAAATACGTTCAGGTCATTTTATTGATAGTGCTTGGAAGGGTCGCGGAGATAGAGGAGTTGGAATCGTAATGCAACTTGCTCAAGACGGGAAGATCAGCCGCTACCGAACTCAATATACTACTCGTCATACATTCATTACACTTTGCTTAGAAGCTGGGGTTACACCAGTACAAGTAGCTAAATGGGTAGGAAATACCCCTGAGATCATCATGAAGCATTACGCAGGTACAACTCTACAGATGCAAGTACCAGAGTTCTAAAATTCACTAACTATAACCTATAGAGGAGCGTAGAAAAAACTACTCTCCTTTTTCTATGTCTTCTATTTAGTCAATTTAATTGCTTCCTTTTAAAAGAAATCTACATCTAATTATCTTTATATAGATTCTCCTATAAAAACTATTTGCATCTAAATAAATGGCTTTACTTTTAGATATAAATCCTTAACTAATAAAGTAGAAAATATTAGAAAAAATAATTATAATGAAAATATAAGAAAACCTATTAAAAACAAAAAATATGAAAAGAAGGTTATTAACTGACTGGAAACCAATTACAGCAGCTATTCCATTTGAAACTATCGAAAAATTAGATGAAACAGCGGATAAACTTAAAGTAACTAGATCAATTGTTATTCGTGCTGCTTTAGATCAATACTTAGAAAAACAAGTTTTATAAAAATCCTAATTTCATAGTTCAAAAAAGCCAGACAACTAATATTGCTGGCGTTTATAAAAATTTATATTTTTATTACTAATTATTACATTCAAATTATATCATGAGCAAGGAATATATTCTAACTAAACAAGTTATAGACACTCATTTCTCTTCTAGATTAAAATATCATAGCGTAACTAAAGATATTTATTTGGACAATAAAATTTTTGACATTGCTGAATTTAGAGCGGAAGTATATAAAAATCACAACATCGTTCTAGACAAAGATACGTATATTTATGAAAATGCTTATTTAGCTGCAAAGAATAATCTTTTTAATCCTTTAAAAGATTATTTGGATAGTTGTATTCAAAAGTATCTAGATGTAAATCATCAGCAAGTTTTTGATGAATTAAGTGAAAAAGGATTACATATAGATCCATCTTCAATCGAAGCAAAATATTTATTTAAAACTGTAGTAGGTGCAGTTAAAAGAGTATTTAAGCCAGGATGTCAATTTGATACTGTGCTTATACTTAAAGGTGGTCAAGGTTTTTACAAAACATCTTTTTTCAGAGAACTTGCTAGTCAAGAATGGTTTACTTCTACCAATCTTCAGAATTATAATAAAGATGAATTAATGACTTGTCACAGCAAATGGATGATCGAATTAGGAGAATGTGATGAAACTCTTAAACCTCATTTAATGAGTAAATTAAAATACTTCATTACTACACAAGAAGATACATTTAGAAAACCTTACGATAGAAATGTTATTACAGCAAAACGTTCATTTATTCTTGTAGGTACTACTAATAAAGATCAGTTTTTAGTAGATCCAACAGGAAATAGAAGATTTTGGGTTATTGACATTAATCAAAAGATTGATATTGATTGGATTAAACTAAATAGAGATTTAATTTGGGCAGCAGCAGTTAAAGCATATAACCATAATTATCCTGTCTATCTAAATGAGACTGAACAGCAGATTAGTAATGCTATGAACATGAATCATCAAGAATCCGATATGTGGAAGGACTTAGTAATTAATTGGATATCGCAACAAAAAGAGCCATTTACATTATCTGATATTTTAGTTCAAGCTATCGGTAAAGAACCTAGAAGCTGGAAACGTTCCGATGAGACTCGTGTTACATCTATATTGGAATCTATAGGATTAGACAAACCTGATAAAGCTACGAGAGTCAATGGTAAATCTGGGAAATATTGGCATCCTAGCAACTTAGCTCTTGTGTAACTAGCTAATTGTTTAGTTACAAGTCAGTTACAAGCTGGAACTCCTATGATTAAAGGGTTTCAGCTTTTTTGTAACTATGTAACCATGTAACTGAAAAATGGAACCTTTTTTCAATAAATAAAGTTAGTAAAATATTAGTTACACCAGTTACAGTTACATAAATGATTGAAACTATTATTAGGACTAGATTATAGAAAATACTATCTAGTTACATCGCAGTTACATCAGTTACACCATGAAACAGAAATATGTATATACTTCAGCTCTTCTAGGAAGTCTTATAAAGACTGCTACTGTTTTGGCAAAGTATTTTTAACTCTTCAATAGAGAGCCAAGGTCGTTTCCTATGCAACATCCTATGACAGTTAGAACAAACAAGAGCTAAATCTTCAATCCTAGCTTTATGCTTATCTTCAAGCTCTGATACTGGCTTTATATGATGACACTCAATATAATCTTGTCCTAATTCTCCATAGGTACAAGAGAAATCAAAGTTACAGACATCACATCTAAGTGTACCTACTTCTTTCTTGCGTTTCTCTTTTGCTTTCTTTACTAAGCTCTGACTTCTTTCTCTTGTTCTGTGTATACGGTATAATACTTTACCTTCAGGAAATTCTTCTTCATCTTCATCGGTAAATACCCTATATGTATCATGTATTTCAGCTTTATTCTCTAAAACTGATTCAGTAATTAACTTAGCTATTTGCCTTAATTGGGTTTTATCAGATGAGAACTCTTCCCATATAATCTCTTCAAGCTTCCCTCCTGCACTTAGTCCTTTACCTTGATAATTAGGATCAAGTCTTAGAAAGTTACATAATTTCATGTAGACACCATTAGGGTTCCTAAACCTTTCTTGATCGGGACGTTCAGTATGTATTGGTAATCTATTAAGAATGTCGCTTAATGTAATTAGCTCAGGATGTGTTTGACTAATGCTGTATGGAGGATAACGAAAATAAAAGTCTAAAGCCAGAATTAATTCATCACGTTGCCAAGGTGGATTGCGTTTCATCCTGCTCTCTCCTAGCGATTTTATAAAAGCTAAATTCACAAACACCATGACTCATTCTTTTGAATCATCTCCTGAGTTTCATCTAGAGGTGATTTTGGGTCATCAAGCTTATCAGTACAGAATTATAAGTGAACTTTGTCTAAACCTAAATTTACATCACCTATACGTATCTCTATACTGACCTTTCCTTTTCCTGAACTTCAATGATTTCTGTCGATATTCAACTGAATAGGGTTTTATGCTGATTTTTATAATTGATAGGCTCGAATCATAGTATATTTCATAGATGTGAGAAATGTTATAAACTCAATAAGATAAATTGAGTTTGACTGGGTATGTATTAATCATTAAAAAACTCAAGTTGTATTTTTATCTACATAAATATGACTTAGGAATTTTTCTACTTGTATACTTTGGTTATAGTAATTTATTTTGACTAATAGATTCTATGCATCACAAACAAATAAAATTACTAAAAAATTTGATCAAAAATTTTCAAAATAATTTTTAAGGATAAATACTTATCCCCACTAAGCATAAATACTCATTATGTAGCGGGTTTAGCCTTATTTGGGTATAGCAGTGGTAAAAGCAAAGCTGATTTACGAAAAATCAAGGGTTTTGGGGCGATCGCCTATTCAGGTAGAAGGCTGAATATTTAATTGATTAAACCACTGAACGGCTGAAACCCTCACAAAATAAAGCTTTCAGGCTATTCTAACAGAAAGCCATAAAACCACATTAAAAACATTTTAGGTACTAGATGACCTAAAGCAAATTTCATGCCACTTAAAAGTGCTTATAGAGGCTAGGTACTTTTACTTAGGATCAATGGTTATGCTTTTAAAGACAGTGTGAACCGTAAAAATACGTGTTTCATAAATACTAAAGAATAATTTTCAGTAGAATTTACAATTTTTTAATTTCTTTATCTGTTGTATTTTATTACCACTATTAACTTAGAGTTTTAAAATGTCTGACGTTAAACCACAGAACTTATTGGAACTTTCTCAAGATAAACAATTAATTTTAAATCAGATAATAGAAAGATTACAAATTGATAGAACTTACCTACAGGAGAGTCCTAAGTTAATTTTTGGTAGTGTTGAGTTGATGAAAGAACAGGCTAATAAACTAATTGATATTGAAAATCAGTTGATGCACATAAACTATAAGGTAATTGCTGAAATTAAAAAACTTGAATCTAGAAATATAGTTGAGAATGTAGTTGTAAATGTAGTTGACAATGTTAGTAATACTGTTGATCGTACTGGAAAATTTGCCACTGGACTTGGTAAATTTGCATTAGGATTTAAACTAAAAGTAGTTACTATGCCAATCCCTGTTATATCAAATGTTGCCTCAGAAATAGGTCAAAACTTACTTGGAGATGGTGTTGATAACATGGTAAATGCTTTATTCGATAAAAGTAAAAAAGAAAGTAAAAAAAGCTTAGAACTTTCGGTGCTACTGTTTCTTATTAAGACAATCAACCTACTAATATCTGAAAATAGCAAGGTAAAAAGTTTAGCAGAAGAGTGCCTCAAGAACCCTAAGTTAAGGAAGCAGTTAGAGAAAAAACAACTAAGAAAAGAGTTTTTGAAGAAAAACTTAACGTTAATAATACTTTTAACATTTGCAAGTTTTATAAGTTTAAATGCTATTGTTTCAGAATTAAGGCGAATTCAATATCAACCAATAGTTGCTACTAAAAATATAGACACTAATAACAATGAAAGTGAAGCAATTGAAAATACAAATATATTATCCCAAAGTTTTGATAATCAAAAACAGGTAGTATCTAATATAGAGACTACTAATAAAATTTCAGAAAATCCTAATGTAAATGATGAATTACTTTCTGACAACCTAAAACTAGAAGCTGCACAAAAGAAAGCTATGGAAGCTTCTATTATTGCTCAAAATCCACCTCATTCACTGGAGGTTTGGCAACAGGTAGAATCTAAATGGCAGGAAGCGATCGATTTATTAGAAGTAATTCCTCCAAATTCACCTATCTATATTAAAGTAAAAGATAAACTTACTGCTTATCAACAAAATCATTCTATTATTAGTCAAAGAATTTTAATCGAACAGAAAGCAGCAGATAACTTAAAAACTGCTCAAGAGTTAGCATATGAAGCTGCTGTGATTGTTCAAAAACCTTATTCTATAGAAATATGGTTAAAAGCTCAATCAAAGTTGAAACAGTCAATTAATTTATTAAGTCTTATTCCTCAAGGAACATTTGTAGAATCTATAGCTAAAGAGAAGCGTATTACTTATCAAGCTAATTATGCTGTAATTAGTAGTAAATTAAAAAGCTATAAAAAATAGCTTGTAAATAACCATTTTAATCACAGCTAATATTTTAGGAGACTGTGAATTTATAGATTCTGTAAGTCCTTATAGAAAACATTTTTGATTTCTGCTGTTCGTCATCAACAATGTTTTTCAATTGTCAAATATACACTTTGCTCTATTCTAGAATAAGCATTTATATAAAAATATAGTTAATGTTTTCACCAATCCTATACACTTTTTTATATCCAGCTTGTTAAAATAAATCTTGCAAAAACATAGATTAATAGATTTTATGAGTAGCCAAAGTAAGACTTTGAGGAGTATTTAAACACTAATTTTTATCTATGCCTGTCTGATTAAATTCAGTTTTAAAGTTTATGTATATGTATATGTTTGACAAACTTAAGCTTCATCAATTTCTATATAAACCAGAAATAAAAAGGCGATATACACAAAGTAAATGATATCAATCATCAATATTTGTGATATTAATCACAAGAGCGAATAGTAACTGTAACTTTAAATTTGGGAATACTGCTAAAAGACGTACTAGACTTGGGAATTATAAACGATGGATAAGGCAATATCAATCTTGGGAGAAACTTTTGAAGAAGATATTATTAAAGCAAAAGATATTACGAAAGATGAATATGAACAATATATAAAGTTAGGCTTAATTTGTCCAGAATGTTATCTGCCTGTTTATTTTAGAGATGCTGCTACAGCACATTTTGCACATTTTCCTAATCTTCCAGAGTCTTGTCCAAGAGAAGAAAGCTCTCTATGTCAAACTTATTTAAGAAACGACAATATATTTAGAGGACAAAGTATAGAAAAATTTAAAGATGCTTTTTGGAATATTATAAAAAAGCGCAATCTCAATTTTGAAAAACAAGTTGATAAAGTTAAAAAAGTCAAACTATTAAATAACAAAAACATTACAAATATCGCAGCTATTGAAAAATATTGCAGGAATAATTGTAAAAATGAAGAAAATTTTAAAAAAATATCTACTAAAATAAAAAATGTTATTAATTTTTTGTATAAAACATTCGCTTCTGATTTTCTCACAGCATTGATTCACTACAGCATTTATAAGTGTAAAGAAGAAGCTAATAGTAGTAGCTTGAGAGAATGGATAAACAGTGACAATTTAGATATTTTGAAATCTCAAGTTATTAGCAAGTTATTGGAAATTATTGTATTAACGTTTGGTATCAGAGAAGATACTACACACACTATACTAAGAAAAGTATCAAGAGTTGTACCAGAATCTACAGGAATAGCAGAAGTTACTGAAGTTGTACCAGAATCTACAGGAATAGCAGAAGTTACTGATGATAACAAAAAAAAGATTAAACCTTTCCGCAAGTCATTCACGGTTACAGGTAACTCAGTATTTTTTCTATCCCACGTCACCCACGAAAAACGTCCGACAGTTTACCAACTTAACACAAAGGTTGAAACTGTATTTAAAAATAGAGTCAAAGACCGCCCACAATTATGCTTTATAGTAGAAGCGTTATATGGTGGAAAGCAGCGACCAAAAACAGCTTTCTCTATTCAGTTCTTTGAAGATTCCCATTTTTTCTATTCAGAACCACAGCCTAAAGATGTCAATCATATTGAGGACATAGTCAATGATTGGCTGACGTTTACTCAATCGTTTTATTCTGAAACTAGGGAGAAAATCTATTCGTTTAAACGGCTAGCGCAGGCAGTAAACGACGAGGATACGCCGATTTATTCGCTGTTAACTTTTATCCTGTTTACTCAGTTTCAACGACCAAAGTTTCAACTACCAAAAGCCGAACCGCTCAATTTATCGGACTTCTACGGTGCTTTGATCATTGCCTACCGAGCTGGCGTAAGCTTAGAACTTATAGAGAGTTGCTTCGGGCAAGATGAACAGGCAATAGAGGTGCTTAGAGGCTTTATTACAGACTCTGGATCTCAATCTAAGTATCTGGAGGGTAGTCTAGCTGATACAGAGTTGAAGAAAGCAATCTTTATAGACTTCACATCTGACATCTAGAACACGCAAATAAAGCTAAATTCTACCAATCTAGAGGGATACTTTACTTTTAATTAACTCTCTATTTTTCAATGTACATACTGAAAATTAACGGAGTTAAATCGATGTCAGTATGTCAATATTTAAAATATAGAAAGACAATCTAAAGATTGAGTATGCTTTAAAGGCTCTTAGTGAATAGTGTTTTAACAATGAGAATACTATAGTCAAACTTATTTATTTCCTAGCAATTATTGAAATAGTAAAAATCATTATAGTTTAATAAAAACTTTGAAAATAATATTACTGATTCTTTTATTGTTAATGTATCCCTATAATTACACAATTTATAGGCATATTGTGATTATTCATTAATTTATTACATATTCATGTATAACAGTATGTTCTACTTTTGTAAGCTAATTGTAGATACTGTGTGTGTATTTAATCCCAATAATATTGTGTTAGAAGCTTGAATTTCTGTTGTTTACATCAGTTGTATGTGTCTTTCTATAGCAGAAATTGTAAAATTACATCTGCTATGTGTATACAGCAATTATGTGTTTGTAGTTATAGAGCTATTGGATTTATATATGATTAGCACTCAAGAACTGATGATCAGGAGTATAGATACAGATAAGCCATAGTTCTGTTAGAGCTATCTGTACTTCCTCTAGAATCGTCTGTAAGGCACGATATAAGCTTATTAGGTACACTGGGAAAGAAAAAGTTGTTTTAGTGCTTTAGAGGCGCAAATAAGAGGTAGGTAGTTTTACTTATTAAAATGAATCAAGCGCAAGACTGGAAGCTACAGGAAACTGTAATAGCGATCGCTACTGATAAACCTGGTGAATGGATTTATAGTACATACCCCAATTGGAATGAAGCACGAAAAGCTGTCAATTCAGCACGTAGCCAAGGAAAAGCTGCTGTGATTTACGACGGAGCTTGTCCACCAACACCTCCGGATTTTAGCTTAATGACCCGTTTGACTATGAAATGACTATATATTAGATTGACTATTATTGACTATCCTTGCAAATCAAGGGTTTCAGGCTTTTTGCAGCTAGATTTAGGTTCTAGTTTCGCAAGAAGTGAAGGTTCAAGTCCTTTCATCCGCATGAGTGATGATAGATAACTCCGTAACTAACCGAGGCTTTTAGCCTCGGTTTTGTTTTGAGTGGGTTGGGTAGGACGGAGTCCGAGGCGAAGCCATCGCGATTTCCAGTTCAACGGCAAATAGCGATCGCAACCCGAAAAATATTATGGAGTCTTCAGCTTTAAATCTTGGCGCTGCTGCCAACGCTTCTTCAACTGAGATTTTTTCAACTCTCGCAGCCGCAGCCGCAACTGATTGACATTGGGATTCTGTTTCCCATAGCGCCAACTGACATAAGCTTGGGTAATCTCGTCAATTGCCTTAGCAGATTCTGGTGGCTGGTGTTGATACGCCAGATAAGCGTACTCCGAGGGCGTCTGGGCTGGATGTTTGGCATATCCCTGAGTGCGTAAATTTGCCAACATTTCCTGGTAAAGACTTTCCATCGGAGGCAGCTTCGCTAACCAGCGACGGTACAGCCATACACGCACCCCATTCCAAGCTAGCCAGCCCAAGAAACCCAGGCAAATCGCTAAGATGAGACCGGCGAACAAGCCCACCCACCCCCTGGATAATAGCGCCCACAGCCAGATGATTCCCCCAATCAGCCAGGTAGCGATCGCACCGAACACGTTATTCAGCCAACTGGTGAGTGGCGAAGGCAACCAACCAGCAACCCACTTCCAGAATTGGCGCAACACGCTAAAAGTTTGATCTTCTTCAATTGAAGGGGGAATGAGTGGATGCGTGGGAATCGGATCGAAAGCAAACCAACCGTTACTCGGAAAATACACCTCCGTCATCATATAGGCATCGGTGTTGCGGACGATGTATAAGCCAGTGAAAGGGTTGAACTCGCCAGGGGAAAAGCCCCCCACCAGTCGCGCTGGGATACCAATCGAACGCAGCATGATCGTGAGGACGCTGGAAAAGTGGTCTGGATAGCCGCCTTTGTACTTGAAAAGAAACGTTTCTACTAAGTCTTCGTTTTCATCCAAAAATGGCAAGCTATTGGGATCTGGTGGAATTGTGTAGTTTTGTTTGAGATATTGAGCCAAGTAGAGGGCTTTTTCGTAAGGCGAGGTGATGGGTTTTCTCGACTTCGCTAAGATTTCTTCCGTTAGCTGCCGCACTTTGTCAGCAATTTGCGGGGGAACTTGCAGATAGTAATTTCGGATGGGTTTGGAATAGTTAGTGGACGCCTGCCCCAAGCGAGTGCGATCGCGGTAAGGGACTTCTGAAACGACTGTGTAGGTGAGTCCTTCCTGCAACAGTCCAGGCGATCGCACGCTGCCTTCTGTATCCAGTGCCACTCTTTGCGTGGGATAGTAGAGTTCCTTAGGAAACGCCAGGGCTGGCAGCAGATTCGCCATATCAGACACCACCGTGTAGGTCTGAATCACTTCCCTAGTTTTCCCAGTAATGAACTGTCTGGGGATAAAAAATCGGTATGACCAAGGTGGACGTTCTACGGTCTGCGTTTGATTATTGCGGGAAATCTCCCACCCTTGACCCGTGTAGCGGTCGAACCCCAGCACCCGCCAAAATCCCTCTGACTGGGAACGTACCCGCATCAAAACCTTGGGCTTCATCTCTCCCCGCAGGTTCTGATTAATCTTGCTGTTAAAGCCGTAGTAAAAGGTATCATCGACATTGCCAGGACCAGTGTCTTGGTTTGACCCACCACCAGAACCTTCCTTACCCTGTCTACCAGGATTAACAATGCCACGGTTATTGTCAGGAAAATCCTTTTGGGCGAGATTGCTGGGGGCACTAACGGGAAATGTCTGTAGCTGATAGCTAGGAAACCGAGGCATCAGGGCGAAAATGGTCAGCCCCAGTCCTACAATCGCTAAAAAATTGATACTGAAAAACTTCCAATTAAAAATTGGGGAATTCCCCTTTTTTAATTTTTCATTTTTCATTTTTAAGTGTTCCAAACCGAGTCGCGAACGGTAATCTAGCACCAATACCGGCAGCCCGATGCCTAAGAACAAGAGCAATATAGGTGCAAAAGCGAACGTCTGGCTCACCGTCCCAGCAACACCCAACAAAATCAGCCCGATCACCATCGAATACCCCAAGTCCTTGCGACGAGGTAGATCGAAGCTGTGCAGCACTTGCAGATGAATTAACAACTCTGCCAGCACCAGCCGCGTATCGTTCAATTGACCGAACAGATTTCTCAAGAAAACTGCCAGTGCCACCAACATTCCAATCGCCAGTAAGAACTTCACTGGCACATTGCGATCGCGTCGTCGATACCAACTCCACGTCGCACCGGCAATGCTGAGCGGCACAGCCCACAAGCTAATCTGCGTCTCGGCTGCCACATCCGTCGCAATGATTCCTACCACCACGAGCGCCTGCACCAGCACCCGCAACAGAATGGATTCTTCCGTTTCGGGCATCGGCATCGCCGCTTGCCGCTGCCTAAACTGATTAAAAACTGGTAGACGCCGCATACTGGTGATTGGTCAATCGCTAATTGCTCATTGCTAATTGTTCTATCACAGTTAGCCATTCACCATTCGCCATTTAATTACCGACCGCGATCGCAAAAATCAGCGGTTGCCGATCGAGTTCCTGAAACTGAATCTCCAGAGGATAAGTCTGGTTGGCTTCCAAATCAAAGGATTCTACACTCAAATAGCCCGGATAAGTGCGCTGTGCCGTTGCCGAGCCTTGCGGGGTTCGTAAGGTTAACCTACCGCCGCGAGGCAAGCGCGTCTCAATCCGGCATCTGGGAACCCGCCCCTCTAACTGATATTCCGCCCTGAGAGTCATCAGTCCAACTGTCGTCTGCCACTGCCGCTCTACCGGCTGCCGATCCGGCGATACAGGCAGCGTCAGCGCGTTGATGATTTCTCTAGCCGCCAATAAGGACAGCGCCATTTGTTGGCTGTCTGTCGCCTCTTCATAACGATTTGTAAACAGTTGCTGCTCTTGAGGAGAACGGGTCGGATAGAGCAGCACCAATCCTGCTAACTGGTTCAGTGCCTGGGGTTGCCCTGGAAATAAGGCACTGGCAGCACGCACCATTTTTGCTCCCTGTTGCAGCGGCGACTGCATCGCCTCCTGGCAAGAGTTTAGCAGTTGTGTTAAAACCGTTTCGGGTAGGGTGACTGGCAGACTAAAGTTAGAAAGCTGCGGTGTCCATAGGGGAACCCAGCTGTTTGCTTGGCTGTCTGAATAGTCAGGTTCATAATTACGAATTTCCGTCTCCCAGGGAAACAGGGGCGGATTTCGTTCAATTTCTGTTTGTAGTTTGCGCTTCAAAAGCGCATGGAAACGATTTTGCACAGTCGGTATTTCTCCTCCCAAGTTGAGTGGTTGACAGCCTTGGGTCGCTTCACCGAAGTGGTCGGTCACTACGCTCAAGTCTTCTGAATCCAGTGGGTCTAACGCATCCAATTCCAGCTCTGCCGCCACCAAGTCGTCTGTAGGAGCAGGCGGCTCTTGGGGTGGTGGCGCTGCTAGAGGATCGCCATCCTCTAGCAGACTTGCCAGAAAGCGGTTTTCGATCGCTTCGGAATTGTTGTCTAGGTCACTATTCATCTTGAGATGCACTTGCTCCGGATACTGAACGATTGCGAATTTCCCAGGCAATCTCTAGCAGCTTGAACCACCGCTTCTCAACCTGGGAGACCGTACAACCCAAAGTTTGAGCGATCGCTGCATTTGGGAATCCCTGTTGCTTTAATCGTAGTAATTCCGCCTGCTCTTGGCTCAGCATTCCTTGAAATGTTTGCCACTGTTGCGGCGTCAAACCCAAATTCCGTTCTAAATCCGCTTCCAACCACTGATGCACCAGTTCCCATCGCTGGGAAAGAGCAAATCGAATCAAATGATATTTGAAGCGTTGCTGCAAATAATCCCTTTGGCGCGGCGTCAAACCTAAAATTGCTTCAATTTCCCCGGCGGATAAATCTTTCAGACGCAAAGTAAAATAATCGGCGCATTCAGTTTGCTGGCGCTCTTTCAGATAAGCCAGCAACTCCTTAATCACCGTCTGGCGCAGACTTTTTTCAAGAGGTTCGGATTCGTGAGCAACCATCGCCTCCCGCACCTGCTGCACCGTCGCTTCATTCCAAACCGAGTCGGAATCAGTGGCAGATCCCTCTGCCGCCTGCTCCATATCTACGGAAGTTTCCGGGGGTTGCTGTTGCGAAAAAGTTTGGGCCCGCAGGATGATTAATTGCTGAGTGCGATGACCAGGCAAAGGAATGCGCCGCTTGCCGTAGCGCTCGGCAAAAGCCATATACTCTGCCAGTTCCAACAAAGTATGAGGACGATACGCCGGACCCATGCCGCTTTCTCGTCGAAATGCATTTAAGGACTCAGCATAAAATCCCTGTAAGAAATCTTCTATCAGAGTTAGCCGTGCCTGGTAGCTCGTAGGCACCTGCGACGGTGTAATGTAGCGATAGATAATCGCACTCAGGGTGCTGTGTAATTCCACCCGTCCCCGGTGTGCCCCCATTTGGTAATAATGAAGACATTGCTTCAGGCGGAGACGAGCCAGTGTTATTGCCCAGGTTTCGATGTCTCCTGAGTCCTGGATTCGCTTACTCTCAGTGCAAATCCGACCGACTTCGCTAGCTATCCGCGCCGCAACCTCACGACAGTTCTGCTCCGAAGCCTTGGATGACTGTCGGAGTTCGTTAAATAGTAGTTGAAAGATTGCGTCCACCACTCCCTGGTAGATTTCCCCACAATGGCTAATTATTGTCAAGACCCTAGCATACCCAACTACGACACGTTAACGGCAGAAGACCCTATATAGTCCTTATGAACTTAGACCAACAAATTCAAGCTCTGATTGACAAAGCGTCCCTCTATCGCATCCCACCTAAGTGGATTACGGAAATTGCACCCGTTCTCGTAGACTATGCGACTGAGCTGCAACATTCCGAGTATTACATTCTCCAGAGTCAGGAAGATGGTTGGCTGTTGACGACCCTTAGCAATCGCGCCCAAGTCAATCTCGAAAAAAATGTGATACACGCCTTTTCAACTTTAGAAGACGCCAACCTTTTCTCTTCCGTGCCAGATCCGGAAATTATTGCCTTGGCAGAACCTGTAACTCACATTTTGTTTGAAATGGTTGGCAGAGATATTGTTGATAGCACGATTTTCTTTGAAACTCCCGGTAATCGTACCACCGGGGCTGAAATTTTTCGGGAAAATTTGCTAAGCCGGATTAAAGAACACCGGCAACAACACTGGCCTTCCTTCAACTCTAATCCCAGAAATTTGCCCCCCGATATCGCTTGAGTCATGGGCTTTTTGTAGGGTGGTGTTGTCCGCCCTACGAATCATTATGATTCTTTGAGCGTGTAACGCCGAATAAACCCTGCTAATTTTTAGATTTTTTAATAAACCGGATTCAATCCGCTGCAACGTTCGTCAGATTAACTGACCCCCGTGGAAACGCCAACGCGGAAATAAAATTCGCATGATGGTATGCGACGCCAGATAGACGCTCAGCCACACTAGACTGTAGTGCAGAACAAACCATTGCAACGGCAGATCCCGTCCTACACCTGGTAAGCTAAATATTTTCACCAGCAACCCGATAAATACTGCTTCCCAAATACCGGCAAGCAACTGTAAAGCTCCAGGCCAATCTCGATCCCAACGGAATTTCTGGATATAGTCATATAGGAGATCCCAGCCGAGTCCAAAAACCGCAACATACCCTAGTATCCAGAAAAAAAGCAAGTTGGCACCGGGACTAATAACGCCCAAAGCAAAGGGCAACGTTACCAACGCGCCCACTGTTGCTAGTAGAAATAATCGGGTTTGCCAACGACCAAAGAGTGTCGGAGTCATGGTAAATTTTTAATCCACTTACCGCATCAGTTTTCAAGCTTCAGTTCGGGCAGTCCGGACGTTTCTTTCTTGCGTAAATGACCTTCATAGACTGTTCCGACTTCTAGCTTAGATGGGCATTTCACCCACACAGAATTTCCAACAATTGGCAACCCTGTCGTTTCAGACATGACATTTGCTTCTTCGGGGTCGGAAATACAGCCAAAACCCATGTAGTCAGCAATTTCCTTCATCGTCAAATCTTCTAGAAGGTAGCTGCTGCTCATCTCAGCTTCTTTACACTTGAACAGCCTGACTTCAGGTAAAACTTCGTTAAAAATTTTGAGTTTTCGCACTTTATGGCCTCCATTCCGATAAGTGCAATGGACTCGCATATTTTTGGCTCGCTCAGGGCTATAACGGCAGTTATTGATGGAGTCAACTTTCTTTCAGTATCTATCTATATTTTCTGCTTGCCCGCTTCTAGATGAATCAGCAATATTGCTGAAATCTACTCTGACAATCCGTTGAGTGCCCAGAGCAAGTTTAGTAAATTTACGGTGCTTGGTTCGCGACCCATTTTATCCATTGCCCAAAAGAACTTAAAAAGTTCAATCGATGGATTCCAGGGGCACGAGCTGCCGACAGACTATCAACTGCACAAAGTGCTGCATATTGCAACCCTAAGAAGCTATCAACAGCGGCGTAAGGCCCACCGAGGGTCATGGCACCAGCAGCATACATCCGACCCTGCGGCGATCGCATTTCGACAAGTTCAAAATTGTTGGCAACAGCTATCCGCCCATTTTCATGGAGGGGGAGTTTGTAATGGGTGACAAGGTCGTTCAGGAGGGGATTCGCTTTGACTTTGGCATCGAGTCCGGTGGCGTCAATGATAAAGTCAGCTTCGAGGCGAATTTGTCCTTTTAATCCCTTTTCTTGAATATAGGTAACGGTGCGCTCAATTCCTGACGAGTGAGGGTTGCGTTCGACTCGTTCCACTTCCCCAAAGGTAATTTGATACCAGCCTTGACGGATGCCTTCTTCAACCATGCGTCGCCAATCCTGACGGTCAGCTGTGGTGGTGCCGCCCCAATCTGCGAGTAGGCGCTTTCGCTGTTCGGGTGCTGCTTTTTCAAGCATTATCCGCAATTCACCACCCCAAGTAGCTTTAGGCCAGTTAAAGGGTTGAAATTCGTAGTGATTTTCAACAGACCGTTGCGATCGCCCAAATTTGTTACCTTGGGGTTTAGGCGATCGCATCAAGTGTAGCAGGGAGATATTTGGGTTTTTTGCCCTCGCTTCATAAATTCGCTGTACGATCCGCGAAGCGACAATCCCCCGCCCCCGAATCATCACGGTACCGCCAAATTTCTCTAAATGCTCGTAGACGTGGTTATGTTCTTCGTAGGCATTGACGACGGACTTAAAATCATTGGTTTTTTCCCGGTAGGCTTGCAAATCCGGGAGAAACTGAATCGCCGCGTAGCCGGTGGCGAGTTGGACATTGCGGGCAATTAAGAAAGCATGGTCGCGCTGGTTGGCACTGGTACGAGAATAAGCGATCGCATATCGTCCATCCTCAGTTTTCCGAATCGAACGGACGCTGGCGTAACGAAACATCTGTTCCCAACCAATCCGTTTTGCTTCCCTATCAAGGGCGTCAAAGACATTACCCGCACGAGGGGTATAAGTTTGGGCAAAAGCCGGTTCGGCAAATACCTGCCACAAATACCCGAATGCTGTTCCTATGCTTCCCTTGAGCAAATCGTGCCCAGCTTCTCGCAGGGCATAGCTAGGCCAACCCCAAATATTATCGGGGCAAGAATCTGAATTTGACCGCAGGCGTTCGTACAGAGGAATTTGCGAATTCATGCACAGCCGCTTGTAACGAGCATACGGTTGGGGTTCCATTCCCAAAGCCACAATCTGACTGCTTTTCACCCCGTAAATTCTTAATAAATCTACCCAGACAAAGCTGCCCAAACCGCCCCCAACAGCGGCATAGTCCACTTCATCCACCCGCAATCCAGTGGCATGAAGGTCTTGCACGACGACTTGCTGCGCCTGAAAAGCCGGTGGAGGAAACGCTGCCGTTCCCCCTGGTTGCGCGGGGGAAGCAAGCGGAGGCAGGGGTGCCGGATGACTAATCCTGGGGTCAGGGAGATCTGTGTCTGGGTGGAAGAAAATCTGGGAATTTCCAGACGGGGGCGATGCAGGTGGATTGGCAGCGAAGGTAACGCTGATGTAATAAGGGCCAATTTGCAACGAGTCGCCATTCCCCAGAACACTGCGCGTCTGACGTTGTCCATTAATCAAGGTGCCGTTGCTGCTGTTTTGGTCAATAACCACCAACCCGCCAGCGTCCATATCAATCAGGGCGTGGAAGCGGGAAACCTCAAGACTATTGAGGGTTAATCGGGAGACGCGATGCCCATTCATTTCCCCTGGCATCTGATTAAATTCCCGTCCCAGTGCGATTGGAACTGCCAGCGTCGGTTCTTTCCGTTCTCCCGTTCCTGGATCGTCCCAGCTGAGGCGAAGGCGCATGGGTGCTGGATTCATGGTTGATTAGTTGCTGCTAGGAGTGACTAAAACGCTCAATGCTGCTGCTAGGGATGTGCCACACCACGGACACCCCAAATTCATTAAGTTATACGGTGAAACGCGATGGCAACTGGAACATTCCAAACCATAGGTTACAGCCGCTGGGTTAGGGGCGGTGGGGGCTGGTTTGCCTGCTGCGGGTGATGGCGGTGACAACAAAACCGTCGGAGGAACGCCCACCACTGCCAAGGAAACCTTTGTCACCTGGATTTCTATCTGTCCTAAACAGATCGTGCTACCCTGACTCAGAAGCACTTCGCCTTGGATGAGGGTGTGACCATCCACTAGCGGCGGATTACTTTCTCGCAGGTTCCGCAAGTAAAAGCTTTGCTGCTGTGGGTTAAAAAATATTTCGACGTGCAGCCCAGATACCGTGGGATCTGTCAAAACGATATCGCATCGAGCTGGGTCACGACCGATCCGGATAGTACCGGGATGTTTAGCGATTTGTCGATCGTGAATTGTTTGGGTTTGTCCCCGACCGGCTTCTTGCCACTCTAAAGTTAATTCATTCATATTGCTTAGCCTTTATATATTGTTTCTTTCTATAAACTGCTTCAAGTCTTAATGTCCTGATTTCTAACATGACCTGGAAGAAAAATCTGAAATTGTGTAGGAAGTTTAAAAAAACGAAAATCTACGGGAAATGACGATGAGCCGCTATCTTTGCTCAACTTTACTTCAGGAGAAGGCGTTACTTATGGGCAAACTTTGTCTATGTTCCCGATGTCGTTCTCGTATAATTCGTTTAACTTTGGGCATTCATGGTGGCACCAACCACCTCGCTTGCACAGTTTAATAATTTTGTCAACGGAAGCAAAATATAAAATTATAGCTGGCGTTGATACCAATTAGCGATCGCTTGCTCTTTTAGTTGCAAGATTGGGAAACTGAAAACGGCAACTCCTGCCCTGTTGATGATTTCTGACTCCTCACCGCCTAGATTAAACCTAAAAAAAGTAGTTGCATTGTTGATAATATGACTGCATTCTAGTTGGAGTCAGCATTATCCCCGGATTGGAAACACCTCTTAATAAACTATGGTATGTCGTAAAAACCTTTGCTATGATTTACGCTAACTAAGATTTCCTCTCTAACACCCATGAAAGATTTTTTTAGAAAAACTTTATACAACCTAGGAATAATTTTGGTTTCTCCTTTGTTAATTCCTTTCTTCTTAACCAGTGAAAAAGAAATTATCGAGGCAGATGTAAAGCGTTGGGTGAACGTATTTGGCTGGAAAGGCGAATCAAATTTAGGAAATTTACTTTCTTTGCTGGATCGTCAAAAAGAATTTAGGAACTTGTATTATCATCGATTATTTAAAGGAAACTTATCCGCCAGGATATTTATGTATTTATTCAGTTATTTTTATAAATCTTGTCCTTACCTTTTTATCGATACATCTTCTACTTTCGGTCCTGGACTGTTTATCCAGCATGGCTTCAGCACAATCATTATGGCAGACATGGGCGAAAATTGCTGGATTAATCAACAGGTGACAATTGGTTATAGAGATAAAACCAGTCGTCCAAAAATCGGGGATAATGTCCGCATTACTGCCGGTGCTAAAGTAATTGGCGGAGTAACGATAGGGAACAATGTTACGGTTGGAGCTAACGCAGTTGTCGTTAAAAATGTTCCTGATAACTGTGTGGTCGTCGGCGTTCCCGCTTATATTGTGAAGAAGAATGGCATCAAAGTAAAAGAAGAATTGGTTTAAGTTAGGAATTGAATTTAAGGCTTATATTGAGACACTCTATGAAGCGATCGCCCTTGGCAACCAATCTGTACGACGATCGCATCCCTCTCAAGCTTGCATTATCGATTTGACGCCAATTTATCAGCAATGCGAGTTGTCTCTGGTAAGCGATATTTCGTAGTGCAACGCATCACATAATCAATCGCCGTTTCTAGACTTACCCGATGTCCGCTAGAAACATAAACGGGTTTTACACCCGTGCGCGTCCGCAATACTGCACCAATGATTTCGCGGCGATACCGCAACGGTTGCCATGCGCCTTTTTCAACTGGCAACTCATCATGCTTACCAACGAGCAAAGATTTGGCAACGCCAATCGTGGGAAGGTCGATTAGAACTCCGAGATGGGAGGCGATGCCAAATCGGCGGGGATGGGCGATCCCCTGACCATCACAGAGGATTAAGTCAGGCGTGATGCTGACTTTTTCTAAGGCGTCTAGCACGGCTGGAATTTCTCGGAAGGAGAGGAATCCGGGAATGTAGGGAAACGTAGTGGGACGGAAGGCGATCGCTTGCTCTTGTAACTGTAAATCTGGAAAACTCAGAACAGCAACGGCTGCTCTGCTAATGGTACCCGACTCCTCAAAACCCATATCGACCCCGGCGACATACTGCACCGATTCCAACTGGTCTGAAGTAATCACTTCTTTGCTCAGTTGTTGCTGAATAGCGATCGCTTCCTCAGCCGTATCAGGCCATGCGTGGCGTTGGTGGATTTTCATGGATTTACTTCCACATCCTGGGGTTTTTCCAGCCACTCAATTACTTTGGCTGCTTCTGGAAGCCTAGCTTCATTTTGCCCTGCGGCTCTCGCGCGGACATTGATCAAATTAATCGGAGTCCTTAACAAGTCTACAAGCGCGGCTTTCCCCGCGATCGCTTTCACACCTGTCACCGGCACTTCCTTGACCAACCACCGGCTGAATCGATATAGATATTCCTTTGCACTCAGGTTTGCTGTCAGCTTGACACCATGCAGTTCGTGCAAGTATCGATTTGAGCGACCATACCGACGCAATTGACTTTGAAGTTCCTGGAACGTGGAGCGGTGACGGTGGCGGACAATAGCAGTTGGCGCAAAATGCAATTGCCAGTCACTTTCGCGTTGGATACGCCAACAGATGTCAGCATCGCCGCCAGTGGTTAGATAAGGGCGAAACAAACCTACCTGTTCCAAAGCTTTCCTCCGAATTGCCAAGTTAGCCGTTTGACCATAAGGACAGAACGGATTTGCTAAAGAATGTTTTTGAGACAAAACATTTTCTCGGTCAGCGTACTGTTCTAACAGGGTGTTCCCTGGCAAAGCCATAATTTCACCGACGACGATGCCAATCGTTGGATTGGCAAACGGCTCAATCAGGTCTGCCAACCACTGCGGTTGAGGACGACAATCGGCGTCGGTAAAAGCAAAAATTTCAGCCGTTGATGCCCGAATTCCGGCGTTTCGAGCCGCGTAAGAGCTTTGGATTTGGTTTTCCGCAATCGGGCGAATGGTTAAGCCGTCAGCGGCGGCTGAGGCGGCGGCTGACTGGAGAAGGGTGGCAGTGCGATCGCTACTATTATTATCGACCAGCAAATATTCGACAGACTCAGCAGAGTAAGTTTGCGATCGCAAGCAGTCGATTAAGTCTGGCAAGTCCGCCTCACCATTGTAGATAGGGACAATTACGGAAACCCTGGGCAGAAAGGGCTGTGTCATAGGGTGGGAATTCATATTTACCTGAAATCACCATAGCAAGCCTGCGAATGCCAAAGCAGGGTGCTGTATAACCGCTTCTGAGTCGTGTTTAGTTATCAACATGGCTTTGTTGCCATTAAAAAGAACGTCATTTCAACTGAAATTTAGCAGCTATGAAATTTAATTTGGGTCTTTATCTTGCTGATTTTCTTAGCTAGATACTCTAGCTGCTCTCTGGGGCTGCTTCAACCAACAAATTATTGAGCGATTAATCGAAGTATTTCTACTTAATTTGTTTAAATATTACTACATTTCTATCAAGTATTTACGGAAGCTTCTTGAGAGTGAAATCTAGTTACTACTCGTAAACAACAATATATTCCTTGACAGTTAGCATTACCCAGACAAGCAGGCGGTTCCTGATAGTGTCCGGTGCGATCGCAACAAGTCAGAAGAGTAAATAGGCTGATCCCCTGCAAGGAACAGCCATGAACAATTCGTTACGATCGAAATGAAAAGAATTCTTGTGTTTTTGTTCCTGTTTGTGCTACCGCTCGTGCCAATATTGAGCCTGAGCCAAACAGGTTCTGCAATCACTGCCACGACCGGAAGCGCTCCGAATATTCCGGGTTGGACTCTTACCTTCGCAGATGAGTTCAACTCAACTTCTCTCGATAAAGCGAATTACGTTCGATACTGGGGTAAACCGAGTACAGCAGGAGCAGTTTCCTGGTGGAATGGAAACTCAGCACTGATTGTACAAAACGGACTCTTGCGCCTCAAAATTGCCAAGGAAACCATCACTAAGGATGGAGTCACGTTTCCTTATACCGCAGGCGGGTTTACCCAACTTACGGCTCAAACCTACGGGCGTTGGGTAGTTCGGGCGCGTTTTCAAAAGGGAGAAGGTACCCAAGGTTACATTTCGCTGTGGCGACAGGACTTTAAATGGCCTCCGGAAATCGACTTTGCTGAACTTAGGGGAAACATCCCTAACGAAAATATTTTTACGCAGCACTATTTGCTGGATGGTAAAAAGAAGTCAGAAGTTTCCAAGCTGTACGAAACTAACTACACCGACGACTTTCACGAATACACTGTAATTTGGGAACCCGGACGCTTGACATGGCTCGTCGATGGCGTGCAAAAGTTTACCACCACGCAAAAGTTTGATGCTTTTCCAATGGTTCTGGCGGTGGGCAATCTCGTCGGTAGCTGCAACAGCTTTGCGGGATGTCCTCTCACCACCACCCCATTTCCGACTTACTTGGATGTTGACTACATCCGCATCTATAAAAAGGCTTAATAGATGTTTTCTAGTCAATCCAATTCACTTTCTGGGTTCAATAAAAACGCCTGACAACTAAAGTCACGACTACACAAATAAATACCATTTGGGTTGTGAGGCGCTACATTTTTGATTCCCCAACCCCCCAATTTATTGGGGGGTTAAGAAGTCCATCTATTGCAAGCAGGAAACAACAACGATCTCAAGCTCTCGTGAAAAACTAATCCAAATCGCGGATGTGTAGGCTGGGGAGCCACCTCTGGGCGCGGGGTGCATGGCGATTGAGTTGCGCGTTACCCAGCACTAGGGCAGTTTACCCTGCTACTCTCCCTTGAAAGCTCAAGCCTTACGGCACGAACACACCTACGTTTACGCTCTACCCGACCTCCGATTGTGCAAGGGTTTCAGAGTTTTAGACGTGGTTGAAACCGCCGACTTAAAAATGGTACAAGATACGGAGATATTTACTTTGGCTTCCTCCGCAAGACGGAGTGGACTGTTCCTTATCACAAGTTACATTAATTTACAAGACAGGTTAAAAAAAATTTGTGAAGGGGGACGAATGCAAGCTGTGGCTGACAGAGAACAGAAAAAAGTAAAAAATACGATTATTCATTGGCGCAATATTGACTTTCAGACGGTTAAGCAAAGAATTAATCAAATTACTAAGCAGCTGGAAGAAGTTCAAAAGAAATATGAACCCAGCAGTCAATTGAACTCCGATGCTCAAGAAAGCGCTCAGTGCGATCGCGCACCAGAGTCACACCGTCATTAAGATCGTTCCGTTGCCAAGCGATCGCGCAGGATAAACTCTGCTACGCTCAAATCCACCGGCGTAGTCACCTTCAGATTCGTCTCTTCTCCCTGGACAATCCGGACGTTCAAATTGCACTTTTCAAATAAAGCCGCATCGTCGGTAACTTCCCAATTTTGGCGTCGGGCTTCCGTATGACACTGTTGCAACAAATCAACTTTAAAACCTTGGGGCGTTTGAGCCGCCCATAGATGCTGTCGATCGGGTGTACTTTCAATGAACCCAGCCGCATCCACGACTTTAATCGTATCTTTCACCGGCACCGCTGCAATTAAGCCGGGACAATTTATTAGTTCCTCAGCACACCGATCCAGTAATTGGGGCGTCGCCAGACACCGAGCACCATCATGAATTAAGACGTGGTGGGCGGATGGGAGCGCCTGCAAGCCGTTGTAGACCGACTCTTGACGGGTTGACCCACCAACGATCAATTGCACGGGCTTAGTGAGGGAGAGGTCAGCGAGAATCTCCTTGAAGTCAGAAAAGTCATCTGGATGAGCAATTAAACCGATCCAACTGATGTGACGAGAAGCTTCAACCGCTTGGAGAGTCCAGTGAATTAAGGGTTTACCAAGCAACGTCAAAAGGAGTTTGTTGCGCTCGCTCCCCATCCGACGCCCCATCCCTGCTGCTGGAATCAATAAATGCACAGTCTTCCTCTTTTGCTGACCGCTTTGTTAATCCTTGTTGCGCTCAGTATATCTTCCCCTAAAATGAAGCTGATAAGTAACCTCAATCAACAGTAATGCGAATACTTGCCCTTGTCCCCGGCGGGATTGGCGACCAAATTCTGTTCTTCCCTACCCTGGATGACCTGAAGCGGTATTACCCGGAAGCTCAGATTGATGTCATTGTAGAACCCAGGGCAAAGGGTGCCTATCGGGTTTGCAAGTCGGTTAATGAAATCCTCACCTATGACTTCAAAGACCGTACCGGACCAGCAGACTGGGGAAATTTACTGGGTATAATCCGCGATCGCGAGTATGATATCGCCCTGTCTCTGGGGCGCAGGTGGAGTGTAGGGCTGCTGCTGTGGCTGACCGGCATTCCCACTCGAATTAGCTATAACGGCCCAGGAAACTGGTTTCTCACGAACCCAGTCCCGCTAAAAACCGAGCAGTATGCCGCTGATATGTATCACGATTTGCTGCAAGGTTTAGGAATAAATTCTCCTTGTCCACCGCTGGCGGTCAATGTACCTAAACCAGATATTGAGTGGGCAGAAAAAGAACAAAAACAACTGGGTGTTCAGGAAACTGGCTACATTCTGATTCATGGCGGTTCTAGCGCCTTGGCTCAGGCGAAAGGGATTGATAAAATCTATCCGGTCAAGAAATGGCAGCAGATTATTCAAGAAACTCAACAGCGACAGCCTGATTTACCGATTGTCCTCCTCAAAGGGCCTGAGGATAAGGCGTTTGTTAGCGAATTGATGCAGTCCTCGCCTAACTTAAAGGTGACTTCGCCTGGAGATATCGGGAAGTTGGCGGCAATGATTGCTGGTGCCAACTTGATGCTGTGTACGGATAGTGCGCCCATGCACTTAGCCGTCGCCGTTGGGACTTACACGATTGCACTGTTTGGCCCGACAGAAGCGAAAAAATTGCTACCGAGTAGCGATCGCGTTCGCGGTTTGCAATCCCCTAGTCGCTCGATAGCCGACATTCCCCCAGCAGACGTTCTCCAGCAAATCTGGGGCGGTTAAATCCTGAAAAATTAAAAATTAAAAATGCAAAACAAAATTTTTAATTTTTAATTTTCCCGCCCCTCCAAACTATTCTCTGTTGATTCAATTCATGTCTAAAACTGCCAAACCAGCAGTATTTCTTGACCGGGATGGCGTCCTCAATGTCGAAGCCGGTTATATCCATCAAGTTGAGGATTTACACCTGATACCGGGGGTGGCTCAGGCGGTACGGCTGCTCAACGACCGGCAGATGTTTTGCTGTCTCGTCTCCAATCAATCTGGCCCCGCACGAGGCTACTATCCGGCTAGTCATGTGGATGCTCTGCATCTGCGCCTCTGCCACCTCTTGCAAGCTGAAGCAGGGGCGCGTTTAGATGCTTTGTATTACTGCCCTTATCTCAGCCCCCCAGAAGGAGGGACAAATCCAGAATTCAGCCGCTGGAGTACCTGGCGCAAGCCGAATACGGGAATGCTGGTGGCGGCTGCTTGGGAACACGATCTGGATCTGTCGCGCAGTTTTATGGTGGGGGACAAAGCCACCGATATTGACATGGCGCACAATGCCGGTTCTACCGGGATTTTAGTGCAGACTGGATTTGGCGATCGCGTCTTGGGTGGCGAGTATCAGCACCACACTCGCCCGGATTTCATCGCGGCGGATTTAGTCGCTGCGGTTGAGTGGATTTGCCAGCAGAACAATTAAAAATTATTTTTAATTTTATTTCTAATTTTTAATTGAGTTTGATAGCTTTAAATTCAAGATTGATAGCCCCAGAATTGCCAAAAACAACACCAATCCAATTGTGCAAGCATAACTCATCTCTAAATTTTGGAAAGCTTGCTCATAGAGATAATAAACAATCGTTTTAGAACTGTTTCGCGGCCCTCCTTGGGTCATAATATAAACCTCTTCAAATACTTTCGTGGCAGAAATCGCAGAAATCACCGCCACTAGCACTAAATACGGTTTCATCAATGGGATCGTAATGTCCCAATGCTTAGCAATCCCATCCGATCCATCAATTGCCGCCGCTTCATAGACATCAGCTGGGATTGATTGCAAGCCAGCTAAATAAATCACCATGTAGTAGCCTAATCCCTTCCAAACCGTCACCACCATCACGCTAAAAAGTGCAAAGCGCGGGCTAGTCAGCCAGGGGACGCCATTTTGGAGAAATGGGATAATTTTTGTATTTACTAACACCTGATTCAACAGACCGTTTTCTGCATAAAGCCAGTTCCACGCAATCCCAGCCACCACCATTGAAATGACTACAGGTGTGTAATAAGCTGCCCGAAGCCAGCTAATTCCACGTAGCTTTTGGTTGACCAGAATCGCCAAACCCAACGATGCTACAACCAAAATCGGCACGACACAAATCAGGTAAAGCAGAGTATTCCACAGCGTCTGCCAAAACACCGTATCGGTCCACAAACGCCGAAAATTCTTAAAACCTACCCATTCTGGCGGTTGCCCGATGAGAGTGTATTCCGTAAAAGAAAGGTAAAACGCTTGCAAGGCAGGCCAAAAAACGGTTAATCCCAAAAGGAACAAAGCAGGCAGCAAAAACAGATAAGGCGTTAATCTTTGTTTAGCGAAAATTCCATTTCTTGGCATCCAATGCTGCATATTAAAAACTATTAGCAATTAGTAATTAGAAATGTTTCAATTAGCGATTCGAGTGTAGTCTATTTTACTGTTGTTGGAAACTTCAGGGTAGTTTAATATACACTAACCATCCTGAAAGGAGCAGCGAATCGCTGCCTCGCCGCAGCTGACGAGCTTTCTCCCAGCTTTACATTATTTCTGTAGGAGACGCCGAGAGTGGAGCGGTTAGAACCAGTTGATCTCGTTGATCTCAAGGAAAACATCAGGGGACTGGGAACACCGTTTGAAATGACTTATACGTTGCAGACAGAAGATGCATTACAAGAGTGCCCTGTTTCAACGGGACAATCCCTATCCGGAGTTCGTCCCCTTTCAACCCTGATGAGTAACTTACCTGGCATGGCCTACCGTTGCCGCAACGACCAGAGCTGGACAATGGAAGCGGTCAGCGAGGACTGCTATCAGCTCACTGGTTACTCTCCGTTTGAACTCATTGGCAACCGAGAAATCTGCTATGCCCAACTGATTCATCCCGACGACCGAGAGCAGGTGTGGAACGCCATACAAGCCGCCGTGCAAGAATATAGACCCTTCCAGCTTGTCTACCGCATCATCACAGCGGCGGGAGAAGAGAAATTTGTCTGGGAACAGGGTTGTGGAGTTTTCTCCCAATCGGGAGAACTGCTGGCGCTGGAGGGCTTGATCATGATTTCAATCCCTAATCGGGATTTAGACCCCCGCCCCGCTAACACTCTACACCCCTTTGCGAATACGTCTATTGACGTATCCGATCGCCAGCGGGCTGAAGAAGAAATTCAACTGTTGCAAACCCTAACCCAGGCAATTAATGCTGCTCCTGATTTTCACACGGCACTTTCAGTCGCGCTACGTCAAGTGTGTGAAAAGACCGGCTGGAATTGTGGCGAAGCTTGGATACCCAGCTCTGACGGCACTGTTTTAGAATGCAGTCCCGCCTGGTACAGCAGCACTTTAGAGTTACAGGTTGAAAGGTTGAAACTGGAAAATTTAAATCAACCAGCTAACTTTCAACAGGCTAACCTGCAATCCAACACTAAGCTGCAATCAGAACTTCCCCTAACCCTAAGTGAGTTTCGGCAACAGAGCGAAATGTTGAAGTTTTCACCGGGGATTGGGCTACCGGGACGAGTTTGGTTATCCAAGCAGCCAGAGTGGATTCCCGATGCTTCGGTTCAGCCGCCCCCATTTTTTATGCGGACTCAGTTCGCCAGAAATTGCGGACTCAAAGCTGGATTTGCCGTGCCGATTCTCTCTAAAGATCGGGTAGTGGCAGTTCTCACTTTCTTCCTGTTAGAATCTCGCCAGAAGGATAAGCGACTGGTTGAGCTGGTGTCAGCAGTAGCAGCACATCTGGGAACCGTGATGCAGCAAAAGAAAGCGGAAGCTGCGTTGAGAGAGAGCCAGCGCCGTCTTGCAAGTTTGATTGACTCGTTGCCAGGGATTGTGTTTTCTTGTGGAAATGACCCAGCGTGGTCGATGACTTACATTAGTGAAGGTTGCTTTAAGCTGACTGGGTATCACAGTGAAGAATTGATTGGCGATCGGGCAGTCTCTTATGATTCCATTACTCATCCTGAAGATTTACCCAAGGTTTTAGAGGCGATCGCTACGGGCATCACGCTTCTAAAACCTTATGTTGTGGAATATCGCATTCTTACCAAATCAGGTGTAGAAAAATGGGTTTGGGAAAAAGGAGCGGCAGTTTGTGACAGCGCCGGTAAAGTTCTCGGACTCGAAGGCTTCATCACCGATATCACCGAGCGCAAGCGGACAGAAGAGGCTCTACAGCAAGCGGAAGCAAAATATCGCAGTATCTTTGAGAATGCAATTGAGGGGATTTTCCAGACGACGCCCGATGGACAGTATATTAGTGCCAATCCCGCTCTCGCACGCATCTATGGATATGAGTCTCCGACAGAACTGATGGCACGTCTGACGGATATTAAGCAGCAACTATACGTTGACCCGAACCGGCGTGCTGAGTTTACGCGCCTGTTGCAAGAACACGATGCCGTTTCAGAGTTTGAGTCCGCGGTTTCCCGCCAAGATGGCAGCATCATTTGGATTTCGGAAAATGCCCGTGCGGTGCGCGATTGTGAAGGTAAGCTGCTTTACTACGAAGGCACGGTGGAAGATATTACCGAGCGCAAACGGGCAAAGGAGCATCTGCGGGAACGGGCGTTTTATGATATCTTAACCGGCTTGCCCAACCGAGCTTTGTTCATGGAGCGCCTCAGTCAAGCGGTGGAGCGAGCCAAACAGTGTCAAGATTTTCAGTTTGCGCTGCTGTTTGTAGATTTGGATGGCTTCAAAAAAGTGAACGACAGTTTGGGGCATCTGGTTGGGGATAAATTATTGGTGGCGTTAGCGGAGCGGCTGCTTCGCTGCGTCGCTCGCCGTCTCGAAACCTGCGTGCGTGCTGAAGACATCGTCGCTCGTTTGGGGGGAGATGAATTTACCCTGCTTTTGGAAGCTATTGACGACCTGAGTCACGCCACCAGCATCGCCGAACGAATCAACCGAGAACTGATACCGCCTTTCTATCTCGACGGACACGAAGTTTTTACTGCCGCAAGTATTGGCATTGTTCTCAGCAGCGGCTACGATCGACCTGAAGACCTCCTGCGCGATGCCGATACAGCCTTGTATCGTGCCAAAGCGCTAGGAAAGGGACGGTATGAGGTGTTTGACCAAACGATGCACTCAAGTGCCCGGTGAAAGGAAATGATTCCCGGTCTTCCTTTCTCCAGCGGAGGGGGGTGGGGGGATAGAGATGGTTCCCAATCAATTTTTATAATTGAGATGCTGCTGTTGCAGTTGAGCGCAATTACAAATTTGGGTATCCATTTAACAAAACCTTTTAGAAAATTTTGGATGGTAGATTTCGGATTGAGGTTGAATTCGCAAGGGAACTAAAGGCGATCGCGTATAGCCCTTTGGGCATGAAAACAGCGAGGCGTTAGCCTAGCGCTGAAAGAGTCAGTTCGCGTCTCTACCAAATTGAGAGTTGGAAAAAATTAAACCTAGCAGCATTAAGCAAAATTGTTATAAACGGTCGCATCAACGCTGTTGCGACTCCTTTGGGAAAACAGCAGATGTATGAACTGGCAATTCCCTGAAAAGTCCAAAATTCAAAGTTTAAAAGTAGAAGAAAAAGAAAAAAAATCCTTTATTGCTAATTTTGCTTTTTTCTTTTTTCCTTCTTTAATCGTTGCAAGTGGTTTGGTGCTAGGGATTTGGCAACCACTGGAACAGCTTGCTTATCGGGGTTTATTCCGCCTCCGGGGAACGATGCCTTGGGATGAACGGGTGGTGTTGATTGACATTGATGATGCCAGTTTAAAGGAACTGGGTCGCTTTCCTTGGCCTCGCAAGCAATACACCCAGTTGCTGAATCAACTGTCCGCAGCAGAGCCTAGTGTGGTGGTATTGGACGTGCTGATGCCCGAAAGTAGTCCGGAAGATGCACAGATGGCGGTGGCGATGGAAAAAGTGGGTCAGGTAGTGTTGGCGCAGGGGTGGGATCGGACAACTACCCCTTTGCGTCCGACTCCAGAATTGAGTAAAAGCGCGATCGCAATCGGACATATTGCCAACCATAAGGATAGCGATGGTTTAACTCGCCAAGTTGTACCGCAACTTGAAGGCGTGCCTCTTTTAAGCATCGCGGCTTCCCAGGTTTATTCACTGGTGAAAGAGCCGGTAAAACTCCCACCGATGAATCAACCGCTGCTCGTGAACTGGCCCGGTGAGGTGCTTCAGGCACCTCACTATTCCTTTGTTTCAGTCCTTCAGGGGAAAGTGCCTGCCTCGGCATTCAAGGGAAAGATTGTGATGGTGGGCGTTACAGCAGCCGCTCTCGATCCTCTAAACACTCCGTTTGACAATCATCCACCCGCGAGTGGAATTCACCTGCACGCTACCGTTCTGAATAATCTCTTGCAAGAAAACTTTCTGAAAACCCCAGACCCCAAGTGGCTGCTGGGTTTCCTGTTGCTGGGCGGGCCAATGCTTGGCTTCACGCTCAACCGCTATCGGGCGAGACACCAGCTGATTGCAGTCGTTAGTCTTTGTAGCGGCTGGGTCATTGTCAGTGTAGTGCTTTTGCGGGTGAGTTACTTGATGCCGGTAGTGTCACCCGTGGGATTATTTTGTTTAACGGCAGCGAGCTTGAGCATCCAAGAGCGTCTGCGAATGAAAGCGCAGCTTCAACACATTGAGCAGCAGCAGCAGCAACGGCAACTTTATGACTCGCTGACGGGTTTGCCCAATCGAACCTTATTTATGGAGCGGTTGGAGGTTGCCCTAGAACGTACTTATCAGTTTGAAAATTATCTATTTGCGGTGCTGTTTGTGGATCTCGACCGATTTAAGGTGATTAACGACAGCTTGGGGCATACGGTCGGAGATAAACTACTCGTCGCGATCGCTCATCGGCTCTGTACTCTGATGCGCCCCAGAGATACAGTGGCACGTCTCGGCGGAGACGAGTTCACGATCCTGCTGGAGGAGATTCAGCAACTGGGTGACGCGACCCGGGTTGCCGAGTCAATCCACGAAGCCCTCGCATCCCCTTTTTACCTTGATGGACATGAAGTATTCGCCGCCGCGAGTATTGGCATTGCCCTGAGTCGGAGAGTCGGAGAGCCGGAGAATCGGAGAGTGGGACAGGATGGTAAGACAATTCCCTTCCTCACGCCTTCAAGCCTTCCTTCACCCAACACTCAAAAGGGGCAAGAACCCGGACTTAACCCGGAGTGGGACTTGCTGCGCGATGCCGACATTGCCCTATCTCAGGCAAAAATCATGGGGAAAGGGCGTTATGCAGTGTTCCACACGACTTTACATGCACGAGCGATCGCACTTTTACAATTAGAAACCGACCTGCGTCTGGCAATTGGAGCTTTATCTAAGGAAGGTTTTGAGTTCTCCGTTTTGAGTTCTCCTTTACAAGATGAAAATTCAAAACTCCAAACTCCAAACTTAAAACTTTTACCTAAGTCTGAGTTTCGGGTTTACTACCAGCCTATCGTCTCCCTCTCAACCGGCAAAATTACTGCCTTTGAGGCACTCGTGCGCTGGCAGCATCCCAAGAGAGGATTAGTTTCCCCGCTTGAGTTTATTCCCGTTGCAGAAGAAACCGGGCTGATGGCGCAACTGGATTGGTGGGTATTGCGCGAAGCCTGCTGCCAGATGCGTGCTTGGCAAGAAAGATTCGTTCAGAATAGTGAACCCTCAACATCCAACTATGAACAATTAACAATTGGCGTAAATCTTTCTGCGATGCAGTTTGCCCAATCTGACATGGTTCAGCAGATCGATCGAATTGTTCGGGAGACTGGTTTGGAAACTCGCAGTTTAAAGCTAGAGATTACTGAAACTTGCTTGCTAGAAGATGCCGATGCCGTAACCGCTATGCTTGAGCAGCTCAGAGCTTTAGGAGTGAAAGTGGGAATTGACGACTTTGGCACCGGCTATTCTTCCTTGGGGCGTCTGCATTGCTTACCAATTGATACTTTGAAAATTGACCGCTCCTTTATTAGCGGCATGGGGGAGGAGGAAAATCGCTGGGAAATTGTCCAGACAATTATGACGCTGGCTCACAATCTGGGGATGGATGTGGTTGCCGAAGGTATCGAAACCGCAGAGCAGATGCTTCAGCTCAAGCGGCTGCAATGTGAATACGGACAGGGATACTTTTTTTCTAAGCCGGTAGATGCACCGGCAGCTGAGGAGTTATTGGCAGCACAGCCCCAGTGGTGATAAAAATCAAAAATTGCCTCAAATCGGCAAGGCAATATCAGCCGTTGAAACTGGGAAAAATTTGAGAGTTGAAATAGAATTCCAACATCTCAAATCTCAAATTTAGGGTGAGTCGCTGGGGTGGTTGTAGCTGGAAACAGCTGCTCTGAGATTACCTTTGTGTTCTGCAAGGAGGCGATCGCCTTCTTGCTTCTCCAAACCCGTCCAATGCATCAACAACGCTAACTTGACAGAACGCCCACTTTGCTCCAGCAAATATCCAGCGTCTTCTCGATTTAAATCCGTGAGGTCTTGCAGCATTCGCAGGGCGCGATCGTGCAATTTTTTATTAGTAACGGCGACATCTACCATGCGATTGCCGTAGACTTTGCCCAGCTTCACCATCACGCCGGTGGAGAGGATATTTAAAGCCATTTTAGTGACGGTTCCGGATTTCAGTCGCGTCGAGCCTGCCACTACTTCTGGCCCTACAATTAGGCGAATATCTAAATCTGCATCGATGGTAACTTGTTCGGCTGGGACACAGGCAATCAAAATCGTGGTTGCACCCCGCTGACGTGCCGCTTGGATTGCACCGTGGACAAAAGGTGTTGTTCCCCCGGCGGTGATGCCGACAACGACATCGAGATGGGTAATCTGCCGAGTCGCGATCGCAGATGCCCCGTCTTCATCTTTGTCTTCTAAATCTTCTGAGCTGCGGATTAACGCCCCCGCACCCCCGGCGATAATCCCTTGTACCAGTTCTGGCGGCGTACAAAAGGTGGGCGGACACTCGGCTGCATCCAAGACGCCCAGACGCCCGCTCGTCCCAGCTCCCACATAAAACAGGCGTCCACCGTGACGTAACGCCTCAGCCGTCTTATCGATTGCTTCAGCGAGCTGAGTTCTGGCGATTGCGATCGCTGCTAGCGTCTGAGCATCTTCCTGATTGAACAAATCTACCAATTCCAGAGAACTCATCTGGTCGAGATTCTGGCTATTGGGATTAACCTGTTCTGTTAAAAGATGTCCCCGCTCCTCCAGATTCTTCATCCTCGATCCTTCATTTTTTTATCGTTCATCCTGCCAAGAAAGCGCCGCTATGGGTTACGCGATCGCTAACATCCTCGATCCTTTCATAACAGTCCTTCTAATTGACGGCGAATTCTGTCTAGATCGGAAACTTCTGCTTGCGGAGCATCTGGTTTCCAGTCTGTTTCCTCCAGATTCGTTTCTGGCGGAACCAGAAAAAGACGTTCCGCATCTCCTTCGGGAACAAATCCCTCCGGAATTAGCTTGCACTCATAACCTGCACCCTCGCAAAATGCCTCGACTTCCTCTGCATCGATGGCTTCAACACTGGGACTGAGAAAATCTTGGGCTTCTAGCAGCATCGCATAGCGAGTCGCATCGTCTTCTGATTCAAACATGAGTATCCAGTTGCGATCGCCAATCTGAATCGAGTGAATCCCCTCGTTGTCAGTCCGAGGATTAAATATTAAAACGAATACGCGCCTAGATGTAGTCATCGTTTTTTATCCATTCTTAACTTAGGATATCTAACTGGCTTCCCTGATATCACGTCTAGTTGCTCTTCCTTTGCTAGCTAGCGATGCGGAGCAATAAAGACAGAGGGAAAGAGAAATTCAAGAGAGAAGATTCAAATGAAATTGCGAGGAAATCAGCAAAAAAGCTAAATTACCCCCAACCAATAGATGTTAAGACATTTCAGATCGCCATAGATATCCTTTCCTAGCTCAAGCAACTCTACCGTAACGGGCAGTCACAGGATGATGGGGATTTTCTTGATTGCATAACCACGCCCACATCTGATCGCCCAAGCAGAAATGCCACCACTCGTTGGGATGACGGCGAAACCCAGCTTGGAGCATGACATCATTTAATAGCTGCCGATGAGAATGATACTGCTGTTCTACTGGCTGGATGCTATTGGCATAATAATCGGGATGCGATCGCGCTGATATTTCATCAATTTCTCCCCCCATATCTATCGTCTTGCCAGTATTGTCTACTAAGGTGATATCCACCGCAGCCCCCGTACTGTGAGGCGGTGGCGTTGCTGGATCGAGGTTGGGGGGTGCCCAAAATTGATAAACTATCTCCCAAATTGCTTGACGCTGAGCTTCTGTTAACTCAATCAAGTTTAAACCTTGAGCCTGAACCACTTCAGCAAAGGTGTAATCTACCATGAATTGCTGGACTTCCACGGGTCGAAAGGCATCAAAGAGATCGATCCGCCAATCTGGATTCGTGACAGCTAACTGGTGTTGGGCGGCAATTAGGGATTCGAGGACACCCTGACGGAGATAATAAGGTGAGCGATCGCCATAAGTCGCACCCAATTTTTCATAAGGATGGGGAGAGACAACCGCAAATTGTTCCAAAGGAATGGCAGTGAGCGGCTCACCACACTCTACAATTACAATCTGCTGATAAGGTTTCATATTCCGTTCTTTCAGACTGACCCTATTTTGCCGTCTGGCGTGAAATATTCAAAATATGCAGTATTTTTATCAGTAGTTTTAGACAAGTTTAATCGACGCTTCAAAATAACGAGATAAAAAGATTTAAAAGCTAAATATCTATATCAAACTTAGAAAATAATTATTAATAAAAAATTAACAGTGCTAGAATCCACAATAACAATCTTAATTCATCCCTTAAAATCTTCTTTCTTTTCTTTCTTCGCGTCCTAAGCGCTAACGCGCAGGCTACGCCAACGCGACTTCGCGGTTCATCAAAAAATTGCTGTATCCAGCGTAATCTTGATAGTTGATTTCCGCAATACCTAAACTTCTGTCATCCCCTCTAAGTCGATGACCAATTCTAGGGGCTGGATGTCTCCCCAAGTTTCGCTGATGAATTTCTGAGTAGCCAAGGCGAGTGGAGAGCTTGACTGATGGAATGTTTCGCTAGCTTTGCTTAAATCTTTTGCCTTTTGATACAAAATTAAATAGTCTCCATCTTGGCTGCGTTCGAGAAAGATGGATTCTATAATGACTCCTTCGTTCCTCAGCAATTCCCGCACTTCATCCAATTGATTGTTCAAGTTCTTGAGCCAACCAATTACAGGGAGGGTCAATCCTGGCTTAATCCGAATTTTTAAGCATTGGGTGTCCGCCATTAACTTGCCCTTTATGGATGGATAAAATTGAAAAATTACCGAATTGCGTATTGCGTGTTAGGTTGCTTATTCGTTTTACAGAAAGTTTGCTGTAAACCTCTTAATTCCCGCGATTCTTGCTTCACCTGACCAGACATTGCAGCCGTCTGTAAGGCCATGAAAGCGTTGAAGTCTTCCAGGCCATACTTAGTTCTTAAAAGCTGTCGCAGTTGATTTTCTGCTGCAATGGTTAAATAACCTGTTGTCAGAGCCTGTTGTACAAGGTCGCGGATCAGAGACATATTCACCCCTCAAAAATTTTTATATTAACAATATGACCCGGAAAACTAAGTAGCTATCAGTTCGCCTCAGCCAGAAAAATTCAGTATTTTCAACCGTTATTTTAATAAACTTGGGCGATCGCAGCTTTATGTATTTCTGGTTTGGCTAATGCTAATAGCAATGAATTATTAGCCGTTAGCAATTCAGAAATGGCTGGCTGTTCAACCGGCTTTTAGATGGGTCATCCTGTTAATCTGCCACACTAGGTAGGAAACTTTTACTCCCCGAAGGGCTATAGAAGTTTCCTACCTAGTGTAAAAGAAGCGGTTCTAGTAAACCTCATCCTATGGACTCACCCGATCGGGTGATTTTCTCGATCGCTAGCATGGTTCGTGCGTTTTGGTCAGCGGTAGCACGTAACGCCAATACCGAAGACCAAACATACGTGGGAGTTCGATGTCCTGCTGAAATCCCATTCGCTCATACATTTTTCTGGCAACCGTCATCAACTCGCTCGTATGCACTCCAATTTCGCAGGCACCGTCTGCTTTGGCACGCTGAATACACTCCTGGGTGAGCAGTCGTCCGGCTCCCTTTCCGCGATGGGAAGGCGATACTGCCAGCAAGCGAATGGATGCCCACTGGGGCGGAAACAGCCTGCCGTCAGACTTACCAGGAGCAAAGTACGCCACTGTCCCGACGAGGTGACAATCCTCCTGTGCCACGATTAACTGAGCTACCTCGGCTCTCTTTGCGACTTGGGACAAATTCCCCTGCATCACCTCCCAGTCACCGGGCGCTAGGGCGCGTGCGTACTCCTGGTAAGCTGCAACTGAGATTTGCTCGATTTGGGTGAAATCCTGTGACAGGGCGTTCCGAATCGCGATCGCCATATTTTATGTTTGCCTGTCTGATTTGAACTCTACGAAGTTTTCTTGGTTTCACTGATTCGGCGCTGGCGCGGAGCTAAGAACCCAGCACTGAGTATCATCAATCCTTCTAGGATGCTGGGTTTAGGGACGAAAGTGAGATCGCCTTGCTTACGGTTTCCCCAGCACTAACTCTAGAGTGGCATTGCGGATAGAGGTAAAGTACTGTCCGACTTCTTGGTTTGACAAAGACACTATCGTAAGCCCTCGATTAGGCAAGTACCACAGCGCAGCAGCAGTCCCGATGCCACTCCCGCTGATTCGCCATGCTTTTCCCCAAGGGGTGTCGTTAGACCAAATCCCCAACCCATATCCGAAACCGCTTCCCAAGTCGATAAAGGTAAGCATTTCCTTGAGGGTGCGAGATTTCAACAATTTACCCCGGAAAAGTTTATCGCCAAAGCGAATCAGGTCTTGCGTGTTAGAAACCATTGTGCCAGCAGCCCATGCTACTGACATATTTACAGATGTAAGATCCTCATCAATTCCATCCTGAGGGTAGATATCCCAATATGCATGAACGATTCCCCCCGGAACGCTATCGGTTCTAGCAGTAAAAAAGGTATTTTTCAGCCCTAAGGGTTTAATAATTCGATTTTCTATTTGACTAGCTAAGCTGGAATTTGTCGCCTTTTCAACGATCATCCCTAGCAAGATAAAACCAGTGTTGGGATAGACCCACTTCCCAATCGTTGGTTGTCGTCCGTAAATGTAGGAAACAAGCTCCTCTGGCTTCCAGTCTCTGTATGGATTCTGAAGGATATCCTGCCAAATCGCGCTGTCGTCGGCTAAGTAATCGTAGATGCCGCTGGTGCCGTTCAAGAGTTGGCGAATTGTAATTTTGTTACTGTTCGGAATATTTTTGGCAATTGAAGGAAGCCATTTGTCTAAAGTATCGTCTAATTTGAGCTTTCCTTCATCCACCAGTTGCAGCACAACGGTTGCCGTAAATGTCTTAGTGGCGCTCCCGATGCGGAATTGATCCTGTGGAGCCACAGAGGTTCCCGTTGCCAGGTCAGCTACACCACTAGACCCAAACCATTGTCCCTCGTCGCGGCTGGCGATCGCTAAAGTTGCACCAGCTACTCCTCCTTTACCTGGAATTCCCGCTGCCAAGCGGGTTTTGTCCAGTGTTGCTTGAAGTTGGCGAGCGAGTTTGTCAGATACAGTGTTTGTCGGTGAGTTGCTGTGTTTTTGAGCCGTTAGCAATGAGATAAGATTTGAGCTGCCTGCCGTTGGTGCTGCCGTGCTTGACACTGCTTTACTAGCAATCGCGGTGCTGCCTGAGATACCGAGAACCACAGTTGCGGCAACAGCGACTGATGCAGCTATTTGAGAAAAGTACATATTCGCCATTCCTTGTCAAGTACAATTTTTGCTTGGGTTAGTTTTAGTTTGGCGAAAGAAAGCTATACAATTCCAGATCGAAACTCGATCGAAAAGCGATCAATTTCTAACGGCTAATAGTCACTCTTGCATTAGCCATTGGCTTGTCTTCAAAAAGCGACACGCTTGATATTAGTTTTCCAGTCGGTCGATTTCTTGATGCCACAAAATCTCTGTGACTCGCACAATTCCTGCTTTCAAATGACGGCCAAAGGTGCCGATAGATATATCTAATATTTCTGCGGCTCGTTCCTGCGATGGAGCGGGGTGCAGGTAGGCGCGATCCAAAGCGCGATAAAATTTGGCTTCGCGGGGCGATCGCTGTAACGATTCAACCGCTTCTTGCAACAGCGCTTGTAAGGCGGCAATTCGTTCTGCTGCACGAGTATTGGTGCCTGCACGTTCGATAACCAGATGCGATCGCGCTAAAGGATTATGTAATAGTGCCTCCGGTCGCACGAAATCCCGCAAAGCTTGATGCACCGCAGAGGCAAATTCAGATTGGCTTAAAGGGGAATTGGGAAGTGGTAATGAGGAATGGGGGATTGGTATTCCCTTCCCTTGCCTTATCTCCCCCTCTCCTGGTGGAGCGATCGCGATCGCCCAAGCTGGCAGTTCCAACAAATCATTGAATACGGGAGAAACTCGATAATTGTGTGCGGATACACCATAACGCCGTCCACCCACTTCAAAAGATGTTTCTGGCAGCAACGGCATATTGGCTGCCGTACAAAACAATTCCCAGAAATCCGGTTGAGAGATCGCTGTAAAAATAAAAGCTAAGCCGGGAGTCGTGACGCAGTGCCGAAAAATTTTGATAAAGATGAGGCTTTGAATTTGGGAAACAGCTTGATAAGTATCAGCAGCCATCCAAAAGCGGCAGAACGTAGCCTTCTCACCAAGTTGTAATGCTCCTTGCTGCTGGATATAATTCCATACCACCTGAGTAGCGGGGTCAACTTGTAAATCTTCTAAACTAGCTTCATCCAAAGCCAGCATCATCATAAAGCCTAGAGGAGTTCCCTCCTCCGACTGGCGAAACACCAACACTCCTTGAGGCTGTCGCGCCAACCAATGTGCCAAAAGCTGGGCAGAAGCTTCCCCCTCATGAGTCGTCACCATCTCCATCAGCACCGAGCGATCGCTCTCACGCAGCGTGTCGGTCAGCAAGTTGTTGTCTTGCCAGATAAAAAATTGTCGTACTTGCGGACTTTTGAAAACATAATCAAATAGGGCGCGTTCTAGTTCCAAACCCTGAGTTTGCAGGATACGTTTGCAGTAATAACCACGGGCACGACCGAACAGTTCGGCATAGCGTTCGGGATTTCGCCAGCGCAAGTCAGCGGAAATTGCTTCCCGTGCTAAGTCGTGGGGAAAGATACCTTGTAATCTCGATTCTATAAACGAAAGTCCTCGCAGCCAGTTGAACAACTCGTAAGCATCGGGAATCGCGAGAGTTTCACACAGCAGTGCTTCGGTAGTTAAACGCACTAAAGCACAAACTTCTAATGCTGCCCGATGCAACGGACTGGGGACTTCTTGCACAAATTGTTCTAATAAAGTTTTCACCACATCTGGTGCGGCTTCTGGTCGAAAATCAATATTGCCGTGCTGGGCAAAAACATCCGCAACTAGGGACATTGCCAGAGGATGACCGCGAGTAAAGTTCAAAACAGAGGAATGCTGTTCGACAGGAATCTGACGTTTTGTCAGATACGTCCGACTTTCTTCTGGATTCAGGTTATCTAAGGATATTAAACGCATCAACGCCTGCCACCCCGGATCGGCACGCCAAGCAGATGACGGGGGTTGACGACCCGCGAGAACGACGAGGGCATTTTCCGGCAACTGGGGTAAGAAAAATTCCCGCAGCCAGTCTTCTAGTGGCGTTAAGGTTTGGTAGGTATCGATCAGAAGGACACAGTGACCAGGTTGGGAAGCAAACCACTCCCAAGGCTGGTTTTGATGCCCCAGACCGATAACCATCTGGAGGGCGCTGAAAAAAGAGTCGGGTGAAGGTTCGACATTACGGGTATCCAGGTAGACGACTGGTGTTTTCGCTTGTTCGCAGATGTAGGCAAACTCGCGCAGCAAAGTCGTCTTGCCAACACCACCCGAACCATGAATATAGAGGAGATGCCAAGGTAATTGCGCCTCGTCCAGCGCCGACTGAAATAGAGTTTGTTCGCGATCGCGTCCTACAAACCGACTACGACGCAACTCCTCTAGACGATCTGATACCCGCGATGACTTCATTTACTCTTTTGTTTGTTTAACCGCCCCAGAAGCGGCGGGTGGCACCGGATCGTAACCGCCAGGATGGAAGGGATGGCAGCGCAAGATGCGCCGAATCGCCATCCAGCCGCCGCGCCAAGGGCCAAATCTCTCTACCGCCTCTAAAGCATATTTGGAACAAGTCGGCTGAAACCGACACGCTGGGGGAAAAAGGGGAGAAATTAGCACTCGGTATCCCCGAATTAGCCAAATTAGTAATATTTTCATTACTGTGCCCTGGATCTAATAGATTGGTAAGGAGAGCTTTTTTTTATAATTCAATCTTTGCGTAAATCCGTGTTGTGGTTAGAATCAATTCCGGATCTATGGCTCCACATTGGGTTAGTTGGGGCTTGCCTGGGCATTCTTGTGTTACTGGCAGAAGGGCTGCATCGCTACACTTCTACCGAACCGGAAAAGGTGCGGAAGGTGGTTCACATTGGCACGGGCAATGTGATTTTGCTTGCCTGGTGGCTGAACCTTCCCGCTTGGGTGGGGATTACGGCTTCGATTTTCGCGAGTGCAGTGGCTCTTTTGTCATACAAATTTCCGATCCTCCCAGGCATTAACAGCGTTGGGCGCAAGAGCTGGGGGACATTTTGCTATGCCCTCAGTATTGGCATTTTAATCGGTTGGTTCTGGCCTCTAAACCAACCCCAATATGCAGCACTGGGAATTTTGGTGATGACTTGGGGGGATGGCTTAGCTGCTCTCATTGGTCAACGATTTGGTAAGCATCGCTATGAATTTTGGGACATCCGTAAAAGTTGGGAAGGCTCGCTGACGATGTTCCTGGTTAGCTATGGGGTTAGTAGCTTAATTTTCCTAGGAGTCCAGGGCAATATCTGGCAAACGTGGGTAGTGCCGATTTTCGTTGCTTTCTTTGCTACTCTCTTAGAAGCTTTCTCCTGGTTCGGCATCGACAATCTGACGGTTCCTGTAGGCAGTGCCGCGATCGCTTTTTTCTTGACTCAGCTGCTTTTACTTAGCTAACACTTTTGATAACTAGCAAACAGTTAGTTTGGTTCTAATATCCGTAGAATCCCAGATTACAAATTTTCTGCTTCCATTAAGATAGTTGAAGAAGCCTACCTAGGGACAGATTCCCGCTTTATTCAATTTATCTCCAAAGATGGATGTCAATGACTTTTTTTAATCCTGCTGAACCGCTTGTCCGTAGCAAACAGGAAGCCCTTGATTTTCAGGATCGTCAGGGGCTTTTACGTATTCACTTGCAAGTTGGAAATAAAACGCTGATTTCGAGCTTTTATTCTCGAATCGATCAGGCGTTTATTGTTTGGGGTTGGATTACCGCTGCAATTTTTATCAATGCTCAGTTTTTACCTGTTAGCTGGTACGTGCAAGCGATGTTTTGGTCAGCACTTACCTTAGTCGGTACGGTGGGGATGGTGGTGTTGACTCACTTTTGGGTGAAAGTAGAACGCCTGCGCTGGCTGCTTTATAGCTGGGTTGCACTGATGTTATTCGGGATGGTGCTAACTGACTTGGGTATTTTTCTGGGTTGGGGGTTGGTGCTGATGAACCTGTGTCAGTTTTGGCTGGGTTTAAGTACCATTGGCTACTTTTTTACGGGGATGGGAATGAGATCGCGTACTTTCCTGATTAACGGGTTCGTTCATCTATTGGGCATTGGGATCTTGCCTTATGTCGGAGGCTGGCAATTTCTCACCACGGGTCTTGTCATGGCGGGGACTTTACTGCTATTGGCAGGAGTGCAGTGGGATATGCGATCGCCCATTGATTATGACGTATTAACCCCCGAACAAAAGCAGTTTAACCAGGAACAACATCAGCTACGTCAAATGAGTATTTAGAACTTTAAATAAGCTCTAACTTTTGTATTAAATTCCGTACAATTTTATAGAACGCTTGTCACTATAGAACTAGGCAATATTCGGTGCGTGAATTTTCCTCATCCACCGAATATTGCCCGACCATAGCAGGCGTTTTGCTGTTTGTCCTGCGAATTGCCCCACTTAGGAGAACGGCGTCTAGGCGGCGAGTGGTCATTCATTGCCCATTCTCAGGATATGGGCTAACCAAGCCAGTTGAGCGCCAGTTGAGCGTTAAGTAGTGGTACAGGGTTTTTGTCGTTTCCCCTGCTTTGCAGCCACCAAAGGGATGTTAAACCATCCAACAGAGCAGTCTGAGGTGACTGACACATTAAAAGACGTTCTGGCGGGACTTTTTAGCCATATCAGAAGAATAATTTTTAAAATCATTTCATAAAATTTGGTGGAGAAAGAGCCTCTTTCTCCACCAAATTTCTTATTTTTGACTCCAACAATATAGAAAAAAGTATTCAGGCTGACTACCAATCTTCTTTGCGACGTGCGCTAAACGGTTCCCCTGTAAAGGGCTGCACGCCAGTCGCAGGATACGCATCGTCACTTAGTCCAAAGATGCGAGCGATCGCGCCAGAAAAATATTGGATGATATTGTCAAACGTTCGGGTAAGACTCATATCTTTACTCTCCAGATTCCTTTGAGGATTCGATGAAATGTATATTAGCCTTTGATACTTTTATTATGAATCTGGCTCGATAATTTGAGGTAATTTGCAATACTTGTTTGATTAGGTTTGCAATACTTTGCTTAGACTTGAGTTGGCGGTCAGTTCACTTAAGATTTCTACATACTTTAAAATTTATTTAGATTTTGCACAATTAACTCTAAAAACTGATGGTGAGTGGTTAATCACTAATGAGTAACGCCGCCCCTCTCCCTTTTTCACTCTCCTGTGTCCTTCTGACATTAATTGCCCTTTTCTGTAGCTTTTAAGTCAAAATACTATTAAGAATAATGTATATAACCTAAGAATGACCTGAAGATGGCAGTACAGCTCTTTTCAACAGCCCTCTTCTTCAAGCAATCATTAAAATGCCTTGACACTATTATGGTAAATCTTACTATAATTGAAAAGCCCACTCTCTCTGGCTAGGAAGCAAGATGATGAGAACTTCCGTGGACGGACTTGTAAAGCATCCTGCTAACCTGCTTCAGGAGCCGGTTAGGGTAAAAGATCGGGAACTCGCGATCGCTTCTGAAGATTACAGTCTCTTGACCGACCTGTATCAGCTGACAATGGCAGCTTGCTACACCGGCGAAGGTTTAGATCAAACACGGGCAAGCTTTGAGCTATTTGCGCGGCGTCTACCTGCTGGCTTTGGCTATTTGATTGCGATGGGGTTGGAACAGGCGCTGGACTATCTGGAGAAATTTCGCTTCAGTCCTAGCCAGATAGTGGCTTTGCAAGCGACCGGAATTTTCGATCGGGCACCAGACCGTTTTTGGTCGCTGTTGGCAGATGCTCGGTTCACCGGTGATGTTTGGGCAGTTCCAGAGGGAACCGCCGTATTCGCTAACGAACCGCTGCTGCGGGTGGAAGCGCCGCTTTGGCAAGCTCAGCTGGTGGAAACCTACCTGCTGAATACAATTAATTATCAAACTTTAGTTGCCACACGAGCGGCGCGGATACGGGATGTCGCGGGGCCAGAAGCGACGCTGCTGGAATTTGGCACCCGGCGCGCTTTTAGCCCCCAAGCGTCTCTGTGGGCAGCCAGGGCGGCATTGGCGGCTGGATTGGACGCGACTTCTAATGTACTGGCAGCGATCAAGTTGGGTCAAAAGCCCAGCGGGACGATGGCTCATGCTTTGGTGATGGCGCTGACAGCAACTGCTGGGAGTGAGGGAGAGGCTTTTACCTCCTTCCATCGATATTTTCCGGGTGCGCCGTTGTTGATTGATACCTACGATACAGTTGCCGCTGCCCAAATGCTGGCAGAAAAGCTCGATGCAGGAGAAATGCAATTGTCTGGGGTGCGGCTAGATTCTGGCGATTTGGTAGGGTTATCCAAACAAGTGCGATCGCTCTTACCGGATGTTCCCATCTTTGCGAGTGGCGATTTGGATGAGTGGGAAATTGCCCGTTTGCAAGCAGGGGGTGCTTGCCTTGATGGTTATGGATTGGGAACTCGATTGGTTACGGGAACCCCAGTCAATGGAGTGTATAAACTGGTTGAAATTGATGGCATTCCTGTGATGAAACAGTCGAGTGGCAAGGTAACTTATCCCGGTCGCAAGCAGATTTTTCGCTGCTTTGAAGGCAATTTGATGAAAGGAGATCGATTAGGATTGGTGACGGAAAGTCCGCAGTTTGAGCAGCCTTTGTTGCAGCCGATGTTTAAGCAAGGGGAACGGGTGTTTCTACCAGAATCTTTAGCAGAAATTCGAGAACGGACTGCGATTTCGGTAGCAAGTTTACCAGCGGAGACTCGTCAGTTGGATTCGCCTGTGTCGCCGTCGGTGGAGGTTTCGGCTGCATTGTTGGAGTTGATGGAACAAACTCGTCGTTCTGGTTAAGAATTTGAGAACGAACCGCAAAGACGCCCTAGCGAAGCCATGCGCGTTAGCGCTATAGAGCGCGAAGAAAGAGGAAGTAAGAGGAATTAGGAAGATAATGAGAATTGCTTTGTTTGGTACGAGTGCTGACCCGCCAACTTCTGGGCATCAAGCGATTTTGAAATGGCTGTCGCACCACTATGATTGGGTGGCGGTTTGGGCGTCGAATAATCCGTTTAAATCGCATCAAACGCCGCTAGAACATCGCTCAACGATGCTAAGGTTGCTGATTGAGGAAATTCATCCGAGTTGCCACAATATCGGACTGTATCCGGAATTCAGCAGTCCTCGAACTCTGGAGACGGTGCAGAAGGCTAGGCAATGCTGGGGAATGTCGGCAGATTTCACCGTCGTCATTGGTTCGGATTTAGTAAACCAGATGCCGCGTTGGTATAGAGTTGAAGATTTATTGCAGCAAGTGCATCTGCTTGTGGTGCCTAGACCAGGATATGCGATAGATGACCCTGATTTAGAAGCGCTAAGACAACTAGGAGCGCAGATTGCGATCGCTGACATTAAACCACCGGCGGTTTCTTCCACAGCTTATCGTGAGAATGGCAACAGACAAGCCTTGACGACGACCGTTGAGGATTATATTCACAGAGAACGTTTATACGAATGCGAGGACGCAGCTCGAAAAAGATAGGAGATTCGGTAAAAAAACCGGCATTAGCGGATTTTAAAGTCGGAGTCGATAACGTGATTTTCTCAGTCGATACGGCGCAAAACCGGCTATTAGTTTTGTTAGTCATGCGGCAAGACGAACCTTTTTCCGATCGCTGGAGTCTGCCCGGTACTTTAGTGCGGCAAGGGGAATCTTTGGAAGATGCCGCCTATCGAATTTTGGCTGAAAAAATTCGCGTGAAAAATCTGTATCTAGAGCAGTTATACAGTTTTGGCGGGCCTGGACGAGATCCGAGAGAATGCGAAGAAAGTTACGGGGTTCGTTATCTGTCGGTCAGTTATTTTGCTTTGGTACGATTTGAAGAAGCTGAATTAATTGCCGATGGAGTGAGTGGAATTGCCTGGTATCCTTTAGAGCAAGTGCCACAATTAGCCTTTGACCACCATAAAATCTTAGAGTATGGTCATCGGCGTTTGCGAAATAAATTGGAATATAGCCCAGTCGCCTTTGAAGTGTTGCCGGAGTTGTTTACTTTGAGTGACTTGTATCAGCTTTACACGACCGTTTTAGGTGAAAATTTCTCGGATTATTCTAATTTTCGCGCCCGACTCTTGAAGCTGGGTTTTCTTTACGATACCAAAGTCAAAGTCTCGCGTGGGGCAGGGCGTCCGGCGAGTTTGTATCGATTTGATGCTGAAGCGTTTGCTCCGTTTAAGGATAAACCGTTGGTATTTATTTAAACGCAAAGGTAGCGCTGTCGCGCCGCTTCGCTAAAGCAGAGGTTCGCGCCAAAGTTCGCTAAGTTAAGAAAAAAGCAAATTCACTCTAGCTCGGTGTTATCTTTGGCGGTTAAAAAGAAATGAAAGGAAAATAAACGATGCAAGATTTAGAGGAATTTTCAAATAGCAAAGAACCCAAAGATTGCTTAAGCCTCGGAGACATTCGCCAGGAAATTGATAGGATTGATTTCCAAATTACCGCAGCTTTTGGTAAACGATTTGAATATGTAAAAGCGGCAGCAAAGTTTAAAACAGACGAAACCAGCGTGAAAGCTCCAGAAAGGGTTAAGTCGATGTTGCAGCAAAGACGCCTTTGGGCTGAAGAACAAGGCTTAAATCCAGATGTAATTGAAAAGCTATATCAAGATTTGGTTAATTATTTTATGGATGAAGAATTAAAACATTGGCAATCTAAATCCTAATTGCTGCGATTGAAAAATTAGTTTAAATAATCAGAACGACGCAGGTGATAACTGAATATGAAAATTGCGATCGCTCAACTCAACCCCACAATTGGCAACCTCACCGGCAATGCCCAACAAATTCTAGAGGCGGCAAGACAGGCAACTCAGCAAGGTGCCCGTTTGTTGCTGACGCCGGAACTCTCTTTGTGCGGCTATCCGCCACGAGATTTGCTGCTGAATCCCGGCTTCGTCGAGTCTATGGCAAGGGTGTTGCAGCAGCTAGCAGAGGATTTGCCACCCAATTTAGCGGTGTTGGTGGGTACGGTAGACCCAAATCCGGAAGCGCACGCCGCTGGAGGTAAACCGTTATTTAATAGTATTGCCTGCTTAGAACAGGGCAAAATACAGCAAATTTTTCACAAGCGACTGTTGCCCAGCTACGATGTTTTTGACGAATATCGATATTTTGAACCGGGACTTCAGCCAAATTCTTTTACGCTCGATAATCTTCGCATTGGCGTCACAATCTGCGAAGATTTGTGGAACGATGAGGAATTTTGGGGAAAGCGTAGCTATGCAGTGAATCCGATTGCTGACTTAGCTCAATTGGGTGTAGATTTGGTGGTGAATTTGTCAGCTTCTCCCTACAGTGTTGGCAAGCATCACTTGCGAGAAGCAATGTTGCGTCATAGTACTGTCCGTTACCGCCAACCAAGCATTTATATCAATCAGGTTGGGGGAAATGATGATTTAATTTTTGATGGAAGCAGTTTCGCTTTGAATCACGCCGGGGAAGTCGTGTGTCGTGCCCTTCGTTTTGAGACGGATTTGGTACTGCTGGAATTTGATGAGGAACAGCGGGATTTGATCTCCCCTTCAGTAACCGAGGATAACGGGGAAGTCGCACCGCTTGCAGCGAGTGAAGATGAAGAAATTTGGGCAGCATTGGTGTTGGGAGTGCGAGACTATGCCCGCAAGTGTGGCTTTTCCAAAGTTACGCTTGGCTTGAGTGGTGGAGTAGATTCGGCGTTGGTAGCAGCGATCGCATCCGCCGCTTTAGGGGCAGAAAATGTATTCGGCGTCCTGATGCCTTCGCCCTACAGTTCCGATCATTCTGTAGAAGATGCGCTGAAATTAGCCCAAAAGCTGGGGATTCCCACTCAAACCCTAGCGATTGGGCAGCTAATGCAGGGTTACGACCAAACGTTAGAACCTCTGTTTGCTGGAACAGCTTTTGGGCTTGCGGAAGAGAATATTCAATCGCGGATTCGGGGCAATTTATTGATGGCGATCGCGAACAAGTTTGGCTATCTCCTCCTTTCTACGGGTAACAAGTCAGAAATGGCGGTTGGTTACTGTACGCTTTATGGCGATATGAATGGGGGATTAGCGGTGATTGCTGATGTGCCGAAAACTCGCGTTTATTCTCTATGCAATTGGCTGAATCGTAACGGTGAAATTATTCCGACGAATATCCTCACGAAACCGCCAAGTGCCGAACTAAAACCCGGTCAAGTCGATCAAGATTCTCTACCCTCTTATGACATTCTGGATGATATTTTGCAGCGGTTAATTCACGAACATCAATCAACCGCTCAAATTATCGAAGCTGGTCACGATCCAGTCGTTGTCAATAAAGTGATGCAATTAGTGGCGCGTGCTGAATTTAAGCGGCGACAAGCACCGCCTGGACTGAAAATTACCGATCGGGCTTTTGGCACCGGCTGGCGAATGCCGATTGCGAGTCGTTGGAGTGCGATCGCATAACGCGGGGCTTATTTTTGAGAAACGGCAATCTTGGCTCATTTTATCGGCTGATATAGCCCCACTGATTGCCAATTTTTACGGGTGCCAGCCCTTCTTGAAAGGAACCAGCCGCATCAAATTGTGGCTGAATAACTGTTTTGCCAGTTTTGTCCATATATCCATACTTCCCGCCAATTTCTACCGCGATTAGTCCTTCGGAAAAACCACCGCGATCGCGTACTTCATTAAACTGCGGCGGAATCACAATTTTTCCGGTTTTGTCCATATAGCCATATTTACCACCGGTGGAGATGAGTGCCACTCCATCCTCAAAACTGCCCGCATAATGAGACTGCGGCGGGAGAATTAACTTCCCAGTTTTATTGATATAGCCAGTCTTTTTGTCAACTGTTACTGCTGCTAGGTTTTCGTTTGGGTAAAAGGGAGAAGCATACTCAAATTGCGCCTGGATGACAAACTTCCCAGTTTTGTCAATATAACCCCAACACTGAGGAATTTTACTGCCCATTGCTACGGGTGCTAGCCCTTGGGAAAAACCATCATTTATCCCATCGAATTGTAGCTTGATGACTAGATTGCCAGTTGTGTCAATAAAGCCTATCTTTAACTTATTATCAAATACCGCTGCCCGCCCTTCTTTAAAGGGATAAGCTTGTTTATACTGCGGTTTAATAACTATCTTGCCCGTCTTATCAATATAGCCTTCTTGATTACCAATTCTGACAGATGCCAACCCTTCTGAAAAGTTATGAGCAGCGGCAAACTGCGGTTTAATAACCAGATTGCGATTCGTGTCAATATAACCCCACTTACCGCCAATACTGGTTGGTGCAAGTCCTTCGGAAAATTGTAAAACTTGCTCAAATGGTGGATTGATAACCACCATTTTTCCAGTCTTATCAATATAGCCGAACTGATTGCCAATTTTGGCGGCTGCCATTCCTTGTTCAAATTTTTCAGCAAAATCAAACTGCGGCTTAATGACAATATTGCCAGTCTTATCGATATAACCTTTTTTTCCATTAACCGTGACGACTGCCAGCCCTTCTGAGAAGTTTTCAGCACCCTCAAATTGTGGCTTGATGACGCGATCGCCTGTTTTGTCATTTTGGGGCGCTAAAGACGGTGAAGAAGCTTGAGAGGATTGCTGGGTGGATTTTAGGGAACTGACACAGGCGGTAAGAGGAACGATGCCCAAGGCGATCGCGATTAATCCCAGTCTAATTAACTGACTAAAATTCTTATCTTCTAACTTTTTAAATAGCATAGGGTTTCTAGTAGGTAAATATTGGCGTTAATCTCAACCAAATTTATTTGACATTTATTTGGCATTCAAGAAATTTAAGCTGGGTTCAGCTCGCTCGAATATTGCACTGTATTTAGGGTGGTGTGGAGATGGCTGGATGAATCCCTAGCAGAGATTGAAATCATTTCCCGACCGAGAGCCAAGAGTAACCTTGAATCCTTATCAGAAATTGAAATACAGTAGACTGGTTGGCTATAGCTGCTACGGCTCCTCATCAAAAATGTTTACTGGATCGGAAACTACGGCGACAGTTTTAATTGTGCTGGTGGCTTTAGGCATCCTGGGTTGGGGCTTCTACCGTGCCAAGTCATTCGGCAAACTCGGCATCTTAGCTTGGTTGCAGTCAGTGGTGTTGATGTCTCCCTGGCTGTTGTTTTTTGGATTGTTCGCGGCGGGGATTTATCTCAACCTGGTGAGCATCTTGTTTATGTTGATAGCCTCCGCTGGGTTGTACATCTTCATCGGAAATAAACTGCGAGCAGCCGGTCAGGATGCCATACTGCGGGAGCGGGTCTTGAAAATGGTGCAAGAATCCAACCCGATAGAAGATACTGCTGAGGAAAATGGGGGAGAGACAGCGGCGGCGACGCCAAAAGAGGCGACCAATCCCGTCTCCCAAGAAGTGGTTCCCATTCCAGATGAAGACTTGAAAAACATCCAAGGAATTTTTGGCATTGATACCTTCTTTGCCACCGAAAGCATTCCTTATCAGGAAGGAGCCATCTTCAAGGGAAATCTGCGGGGAGAACCTGCGGCGGTTCATTCCCGCTTGTCTGCGAGTTTGCACGAGAGATTGGGCGATCGCTATCGGCTATTTTTAGTAGAAAATCCGGAAGAGAAGCCGGTGGTGATTGTTCTCCCCAGCAGCAACGATCCGAAACCAGCAACCTTACCTCAGAACATCTTGGCAGGCGTCCTCGTCGTGGCGACCATTGCCGCTAGCTTAGAGACGGCGGGAATTTTCCTCGGCTTTGATTTCTTCAGCAACCCAAGCCGCTTTGGAGAAGTTCTGCCCATCAGTGCCGGAATCTGGGTGATTTTAGTGACTCACGAACTCGGTCACTGGTTCCTAGCTCGTCGTCACAATATTCGCCTAAGTTTTCCTTTTTTCATCCCATCCGCACAGATTGGCTCGTTTGGGGCGATTACTCGGTTTGAATCGCTATTACCCAATCGCACAGTGCTGTTTGATATCGCTTTAGCTGGCCCTGCTGCTGGTGGCATTGTTTCCCTATTGATGCTAATCGTCGGTTTAATTCTTTCCCACGAAGGCAGTCTATTTAAGGTGCCATCGGAGTTTTTCCAGGGATCAATTTTGGTGGGTACTCTAGCACGGGTTGTCCTTGGTTCTAGTCTTCAGCAAACCCTGGTTGATGTCCACCCGCTGACGATTATCGGTTGGCTGGGTTTGGTGGTAACAGCGTTCAATTTGATGCCAGCGGGAATGCTCGATGGGGGTCGAATTGTCCAGGCAATCTACGGACGCCAAATCGCTCGACGCGCTACCGTCGCCACGTTAATTTTGCTGGGAATTATCTCTCTGGTGAATCCGACGAATCCTTTGCTGCTGTACTGGGCGATTGTAATTCTGTTCTTGCAACGGGGTCTAGAACGCCCTAGCTTGAATGAGATTTCCGAACCCGATGATGCGCGAGCTGCTTTGGGGCTGTTGGCTCTGTTTTTAACAGTGGCAACTCTCCTCCCTCTCACTCCAGGCTTAGCAGGACGCTTGGGCATTGGGGGATAGGCATTGGGAATGAGCGAATGGGGAATTGGGAATTGGGAATGGGGGAATATTCTCTCCTCACCTATTCCCTGTCTCCCACTCAGTCCTATCTGGAGGAATGCAAAGAAGTTTAAACAGTCCTAGAGGGGATTTAACATTTCTTAAAGATTTTCCCTAAAAACGATTAAACTTCATTGCAAAATTAGAAGAGACTAGGAACGGTGTGATAACTTCGTTAAGGTTGACAAACGGCTGAGAGATAACGATGGAGAACACAATAAACGTGCCTTTACAGCAATCCTCAACTCCTTCATTTCGTGAAGATTTTAGTGAGTACGTGGCGCATCTACAGCTTCACATGGCGTTACAAGCGCGCAACCTAGTTCCCACTCTCACCAAGGCTGTTGATAGCCGCGAGCAGCTATTGCAGCAAACTCAGGCGGATATTGAAAAGCTAATTTCTCGTCAAGGCATCTAATTCGGCTAATTTTGATTGATTGGCTGATAAATTGATAGCCGCGCAATTATTTCTAACAATTTTTTGAAACTCCACTGAACTTAGTTTGACAATCAGAGCTTTATCGCTCTGATTTTTTTATGGATTGAATTGCTAAGTAGAGGCATGGCAGGCATGATAGGTATGCCTTTAGGGGCGTGTTTGTGCCATGCCCCTACAAAACGTAAATTTTTTACCAGTTAATTTAATCCAGATAGATCAGAGAGACGCGATCGCTTTACTGAGTTGTCAGCACGCACATTATTCCGATTGAGTGCAATTACCGATTCTGCCTGTTGGAGTGCCGATTGCCAAACTTCATATCCTCGACCGCTCAAATGTAGCCCATCCGTCGTTAAGTCCAGACGCAAATTTCCTTCAACATCGCTAAAGCGAGAGTGAATATCTAGATAGCCTGCACCCTGTTGTTGAGCAAGGATAGCAAGTTGTTGGTTAAGGTTACGAATTCGACGGTTTGGGATGGTGTTGATCCGGGTGGGAAGAATGGATTGCACAATGACTGAGCTGCGAGGATGCTCTTGTCGTAAGCGGCGAACAATTTGGCGAAGATTATCGAGAATTGTTTCATCCGTTGCACCTTGGCGCAAATCGTTGATGCCAGCTAAAACGTAAATAACATCGGGACGAGTTTGGGAAAAAGCAGACAATCTTTTCAAGATGCCACGGGAATTATCCCCAGAAATTCCCTGATTCAGCCACAAACTCCCCCCAGGAAGACGTTCTTGGGGAAACCACAATGAGAGAGAATCTCCCACTAATACGGAAAGACGGTTGGAACCTTGACCTTGAGAAACTGCTCTCGCTTCCTTTGCCAGTAGGCGTTTCCACTGTTCATAGCTAGGTTTTTGTAAAGCCAGTGCTTTAGTACCTGCTTGGTTCGCCCAGTATGACTGAAAGCTATCAACAGGTAGACGAGTATAAATCTTGCCTGCTTTCAGAGCAGCTAATCTTTGGTAAAAAAGTTGACTGCCAGATGCCGGTTTTGTCGTTGCTGTATCCGGTTTCAGCTTCGCTTGTAGGGAGGGTTTCAGTTCTGTCGCGGCTTGAGCTGCTGTCGGTGCTAAGGCTGTAGTAATGGTTAGTGTGTCAGTCCCCTGGAAAGGATTAGTCTGCGAAATCAACTGCTGGCTAAATTCCGGAGAGGTGATTTCAATGGTCGGGACGATTTTCTGAGCCACCAGTGGCTCAAAGGTACTCGACTCACTGGAATGCCATAACGCTAACAGGTTGTCAGGCTGTGGAGGTAGCACGGGTGGGGGCGGGGCGGCTATTTGCCCGCCGCTTAACAAACTTACCGCCAACAGATAAGGATCGCCCATTGTGTCTCTACTCCTTCACTTGTGCCTTCCTTTCCCTTTGACAGGGATTATTGGTTGGAGTCAGGAATTTTTAGGAGAAGCGATCGCTTTCTGTTGGCAAGACGCAGGAGCGATCGCGTTTAAACTCCTCTAAAGTGACGGCATACACGAGTCATTTGTCAAGCGCATTCAAAAATAAGCCAAAAAAATAAGTCAAAAGTCGATTTGTGCGCCCTAGGAATCGACTTTTGACTATCTACTTGCAAGCAAGCCAGACTAGGGAATGCGATCGCATTGTGGTTACGAATACTGCGATATCATTGGCAGTTCCTGATTGAGAACCCAATTGCCAATATCCCGTAGCTTGTAGTCCACTGGGTCATGCAGGGTAAACGTCCGCAAATCGCGCCAGTAGCGGTCGAAGCCGTATTTCGCAGCAGTGGAACGAGCGCCCATGACTTCAAAGATGCGGGTGGTGATATCCAAGCCAACTTTAGTGGTAAAAGCTTTAGCAGTATAAACAGCGATCGCAACTTCACCCCGTTCCTCATGAGTGAGCGCCAGTCCCTTTTCCCACGCTTTCTGTACCTGTTGCGAAGCTTGATTGCACAGCGCGATCGCTGCCTTTAGCTCAGTCCATAGCTCACCATAGTGCTGCAAAATGTAGGGATCTTTCGATGCCCGATCGACGCCTGATGTAATCCAGGGTCGAGTCATCGTCGTCGTGTAATCCTTTGCAGCTTCCAAGGCACCTTCGGCAATTCCCAGATAGACATGGGTTTTCGCCAACTGATTCACCACGAATAGCAAGGTGGAAAAGGCACCCTCTGGAGATGGCGGTGGGCCGAGAATTTCATCCGGGTTCACCAAGACGTTGTGGAAGGTGAAACTACCGCTAGCGGTGCAGCGTTGTCCCATATTGTCCCAGTCGTTGTTGTAGACAATGCCTTCTCGATCCTTGGGAAGGATAAAGGCAATCGGATGATCGACCCCGTCTTGCACGGCGGCGAATACACGAATATCCGCTGCTGCCACTCCGGTGCCAAAGCTCTTAGTTCCATTTACCCGGAAGCGATCGCCTTCTGGCTCAATTTTGAGGCGAGTGTCCCGCGTGTTAAATGCATTGCCCCAAAACAAGTGATTCTGGGCAGTGGCTCGATAGTAGCGTTCTGCTTGAGCAGGGGTGCCGCTTACCTGACCCACCACTGATAAGATTAGCTGATTGCAGTAGAGTTGCCCCGTAGAACCATCTGCTTTAGCAATTTCCTGAAGAACCTTGTAAGCTTCTACCCAGGTTGCGCCAATACCGCCATATTCTCGCGGTACAACCAGAGGTAACAGTCCTGCTTCTCGGAGTCGTCGTACTTCTTCATGGGGGATACCTGCTTGGCGATCGCGCTCAACGGCACTCGCTGCCAATTCTTGGGAGAGAGCAGACGCGATCGCTGCATAATCTTTCAATTCGATGCGGTTTAGTAATGTAGTCATGGTTTTTTCTCCTTTTTACTTGTCTTTTGTAGTAGATAATTTCTGAACTGGTTGCGAGGCTTGATTTAAAACAACCAGTGAAGAGAACTGTTTCGTAGTTAGCAATAGCGAGTCACTGCTACCAGGTTTTTGATAACGCCAAGCAAATGCACAGAGTTTGCACATAGGGTTTTCTAGCTTTCAATGGTTTTCAGAATTGAAGGTTGGTGTTACATATTTTTTTAGCGATTCACTTTCTTGCCGCTACATTTGTGATTTTTTCTGTATCCCCCCAATTGATGGCAGGGATTTAATCCAGACAATTCGTAAAACGGGTTTAATTCTTCCGCACAATGTAGTAATTGTTTTGAAAATCATGAGCGAGTTGCTTGATTTCCACGCTAGTGAAACCGGCATCTTCCAGCATTTCCAATGCTTTCTCCTGACCCCACATGGCACCAAGCCCCATGCCTCCTGCCGCAAGCGATACAGTCATGCAGTGCATACAAGAAATGGTGTAAAGTAACGGCCCTGCCGGATGATCGAGATTGCCATCAACATAACCGGAGGCACGAATATCCTGCATCAAATAAATGCCATCCGGACGCAGTGCTTGGGCAATTCCTCGCAACACTAGATCGGGCTGAGCTTGGTCGTGAATTGCATCAAAGGTAGCGATGAAATCATATTTCTCTACTTCATCTAAAGTGGCAGCATCTTTTACTTGAAAGTGGATATTTGCGAGACCGAGGTGTTGGGCTTCAGTTTGCGCGATCGCGATCGCTTCTTCTGAGAAGTCGTAGCCTGTAAACCGACTATTCGGAAATTCTTTCGCCATTTTGGTGATAGCACGACCGCTACCACACCCCACATCCAGCACCTTAATTCCCGCCTTAAGTGCCTCAATCAGTCCGGGAATTAAGGGCAAAATGTGGTCATTCAGCGCCGCAACGACCGTTTGACCGCTATCTTCCGCCATCACTTGATGAAAACGCTTGAAAGCAGAATAGGGAACCCCACCACCCTTGTAAAAGCAGTCGATGATTTGCTCCTCAACACTTCCTAACAAAGGGATGTATTGGGAAAATGCCGCAATGTTGTCAGGACTGGAAGCCCGCGTTAAGAATGCGGCGTGTTCTAGAGGCAAATCGTAGGTATTCTTAGCTGGATTGTATTCCACAAAGCCACCCGTAACCATTGCTCCCAACCATTCGCGCACGTACCGCTCATTCAACCCCGCTGCGTCTGCAATCTGTTGGCTTGTAGAAGGCGGTAGTTCAGCCATCCTGTCAAATAGCCCAGTTCTGTGACCGATAGACGTCATCAGAGCGATCGCGCCACTGTTGAGAATGTTAAGCATCCGTTCGGCAAATGCTTCTGCTTTGGTTTGGTCTAGGGTAAGTGTTGTCATAAAATCCTCGTCATGATTTTCAAGTTTGAATGTGTTATTCAGAGTGCGATCGCAAAAACTTAGATTTCTGTTGCACTCTTAAGCGGAGTTAGAGGAGCTGATAGGTAGCATTCTGAAGAGAAATAGATATCAGAAAAACGGAGGGTATTCGCAGGAATTCAACCCAAGCTGTGTGTCCCTTCAGGATTTATTCGGTATCCTCTATGAATGTTTTTTGATATATGAACAAGCTATCAAGGCAAGCGTTCCGATAGCGTTCTGGAAGCGTTCGCTCCCCCAAAACCTTACACTAGGCTATGTATGCATATAACCACTGTGAAATTGATGCGATCGCGTACAGCCCTTTGGGCATGAAAACAGCGTCAGCGTAGCGAAGGCTAACACTACTAGGTAGTTGTTCGTTCGTCGTTCCTGATAACTGATTGCGGCTCGTATACACTGCTTGAGACGGTTAATACAAGACCGGAAAAATAGACTTATGCTGTTGCTTGCTGCACAATCCTAGAAAAATTTATATAGAATTTGCGAGTTACCAAAAAGATTGTTATCGGGTATCTTCGCTTTAACACGAGCGCCAGTGATTTGAGTCACAAAAATGTAAGTTTCCGATCGCATTTAATTGAACGCTTCGCGAACGCTGCTTTGAATAACTTGGTATTTAGGTGAAGCAATTCACTAATTAACAACGCAAATACCAAGGAGCAACTTCTATGATGTCCAACATAAAACGTGTAAAAGTAGCGATCGCATTTTCTGCCACTCTATTCTCCACTGCTGCCATTCCCACCGCAGCATTAGCTGGAGATAATAAAGTCTACGCTGGAAGTATGTGTCAGCCTGAGACTTCCGCTTCTAATCAGCAATTTAGTCGTGCAGCTGGACAGTTTTCAGTTCAAGGTACCACATCCATTAACCTACATTGTCCTGTTGTTCGGGACATTACATCAGGGACTGAAAATGGCAGCGCAGGGCCTCTTGCTTTTGTGCATGTATTCAGCAGAAACGCTCAGTCTACAACCCTACAGTGCGAGCTGCGGGCTAACCAGCCGAACTCTCTAAGTTTTCAATTCCAGAAATTAACAATCGCACTTAGCGGTGGTGCTACAGGTACTCCGAAGAAGCATGTGTTCAACTTCACGGGACCTGTAGCTCAAACTGCTAACGGAGCTTATGAGGTTGTTTGCTCACTACCACCAGGTACTGGAGTTGCAAGTTACTCCATTGCTGAGTAACTGGGTACATTTGCGAGTCGATTTCCAATGCTCTAATACCATTCTGTTTTTTGCTTGCAACATATAGACTTCTTAGCCCCCCAATTTATTGAGGGGCTGGGGAGATCCTTAATGTATCGCCACACAATCTAAATGGTATGGCTAGCAAACTGGTTGATTAAGGTATTGGAATTTTCTCAGCTACTCTAGCCTAGAGATTACTTTTTATTCCCTCTTTATGGCTACGGTTTAAACGCCGGACGATCCAATACTTGGTATTTGTAAAAAATGCCCAATACTCAAACTAAAAAGTTAGAACTTTGCCTTAAATACTGCCTTAAATTAAATTCGTGTTCATAGCTTAAATCTCTTGAATTTGAAACGAGTTGAAATTTGGTTGGTTATTTCAGCCTTTTCAGGCTAATAAATTTTCATTACTTATTGCCAGCTATTATCACCATGCAAAAACCAATTTATCTAACAACCTTCCTTTGGATTGCTTCAATTTTGTTCGGCAACTATCACCCCTCAAGCAATTCATGGATTCCAATTTTTCAAGCTGTGAGGGCGTCAGCTTCTGAGATTGATATGCCCTTTTGCTATATGCAGACATCGGATGGCAGAACTTTAGACCTCACCCAACTATGCGGTGAGAAACCTCAAGTCATCATCGCAGACCAAACATCTGATGGGGATATTCTGACGGGTCGCATCATCAACGAAACCCAAAAAACAGTTCATTCGATTGAAGTCACCTATAACGTTGTTGGATTAGATGGCAAGGTGATTAAAAGTAGTTCTGTCAATGCAGAACCCTCCACGCTAAATCCAGGACAAAGCGGCTCTTTCAAAGTTCACACGATTATCGGTGATGGCAAATTGAGAGCGACATCTGTTAATTGGAAAGAGTAACAAGAATGGTGGTGGGCAAATGAAACCACGCAGTTATTTAGCCTCAGCGATTGATTGGGTTGAAAACAACAATGCAGGCAAAACTCAGAAATCAGAAAATTTCTGATAGGTTGGCTCTAAAAGTAGTCAATAAGCAAGGGATAGTAAAACTAAATGGTCTGGACGCAGATATCAGCGATCGCTTTTTCGGGTATTCTCTGAATCCAAGACTTTACTTTTACTGATTCCGTTGTTGCTGTGGTGCAACTGTTACTAAGAGGGTAGTCCAGTTGTACTTTCTTCCCCAAGCCATCATAGAGTTGAGCGATCGCATAAGCACCACCAATATCAGAAGACTCTCTAGGAGGTAGGGTAAACCTACGGAATGGAGGGTCTTATCGTTATCTCCTCGTGGTTGTCTAAATGGGGATGGCTGTTATTGTGCATTCTGTAGCTCAGAACTAGGAAAATCTCTCGTAGTCAGTATTAGAGATCCCTTAAGCTTGTCGCAGATAGCGTCAGGAGGCTGGTCTTGTCAAGAGAGCCGAAATGATGACTAAATACTTACAGGAGAATGGTCAGTAGTTTGTCAGCTTTCAAGCATCGAATTTTTCAATTTTTTATGCCATCTTGGGGTAATTACAGATGAGCTAACCGATAGGTCGGCGCTAGGCTAACGCCTCGCTTCGCTGTTTTCATGCCCAAAGGGCTGTACGCGATCGCAGCAGGATTCCATCTGCATATTGCCAAGCCTGGAGAATCGGAAAAACTGGTTGAAGCGATTGCTACTCTAGTTAAATCTAGCAGATGAGTCTGAAGCACCATTGGCCTCTGACTATTCTGACGAAGCACGGCTATAGGATCTGTTGACATGACCTTGAAGTTACCCGGATTTACGATTGTCACTTTGCTCAAAGAAGGGATAAAAGCCGTCCTATACCGTGGAATCAGAGTCGAAGATCGGCGTCCGGTGATTATTAAAGGGCTACGTCCAGAGTGCTGTACGCCCAACAATATTGAGCAACTCAGACATGAGTATGCGATCGCCCAACGGTTGAACACCCCCGGAGCAGTTAAAGCCTACGCCTTAGAGGTGCATTGGGGCATTCCTTATCTGATTTTGGAGGATTTTGGCGGGCGATCGCTCGATCGGCTTCTAGAAGACTTTCGGGAGCCGATTCCGTTTTTAAAAATTGCCATTCAAATCAGCAATGCGATCGCCCAAATTCACAGCCATAGCATTGTCCATAAAAATATTAAGCCGCAGAACATTCTCATTAATCTGGAAACGCATCAGGTCAAAATCGCTGACTTCGGGATCGCTGCTTTTATCCCCTACGAACAGCAAATGGTCAGCAGTTCCAGCCAGATTGCAGGCAGTTTGGCTTATCTGTCGCCAGAGCAAACTGGGCGAATGAATCGCGGGATTGACCATCGCAGCGATTTATATTCCTTGGGAGTCACCTTCTATGAAATGCTGACCCGTCAGCTACCGTTTCAGGGCAAAGACCCTTTAGAGTGGGTGCATTGTCATATTGCCCAATCGCCGCCACCACTCACAAAGGTAAGACCGGAGATTGGGCGATCGCTATCTGACATCATCATGAAACTGCTCTCAAAGGTTGCAGAAGATCGCTACCAGAGTGCTTTGGGTTTGCAGTTCGATCTGGAACGATGCCTAAAACAGTTGGAGACAATTGGACAAATTCAATCTTTCCCTTTAGGCGAACAAGATATCTCAGAGCGGTTTCAAATTCCCCAAAAATTGTATGGGCGAGAGCGAGAAATTGCACAGCTTTTACAAGCATTTGAGCGAGTTGTTAGCCAAGGTACGCCAGAACTTATATTCGTCGCTGGATATGCTGGGATTGGTAAATCTTCTCTCGTGAACGAGATCCAAAAACCCATCGTAAGAGAACGTGGGATTTTTATCTCTGGTAAGTTCGATCAGTACAAACGAGATATTCCTTATTCCACCCTTGTTCAAGCTTTTCAGACGCTCGTTCGGCAAATTTTGACGGAACCTGAAGATAAACTTGCCACTTGGAGAAAGCGAATCCAAGCCGCATTCGGGAATAATGGCAGACTGATTACCGATGTGATTCCAGAAGTTGAACTCATCGTCGGCGAACAACCTCCTGTACCAGACTTGGGACCCGCTGAATCCCAAAATCGATTCAATCTGGTGTTTCAAAACTTTATCAGTATCTTTGCTCAAAAAGAGCATCCACTGGCTGTCTTTTTGGATGATATGCAGTGGGCAGACAGCGCCACTCTGAATTTGATTCAAACTATCACCACGGGGTCGAACCTCCAGCATCTTTGCTTTATTCTGGCTTTTCGAGATAATGAAGTCGATTTGCTCCATCCCTTCAGTTTGATGATGGAGCAGATTCGTCAAGGTGGGGCAAAAATAACCGAAATTTTTCTCACTCCTCTCAACCTTGCTTATGTGAATCAGCTCATTGCTGAAACCCTACATTGTGAGCCGGGACGGTCAGAATCTCTTGCAAAATTAATCGTCCAGAAAACCGATGGCAATCCTTTTTTTGTCAACGAGTTTCTCAAAACGCTGTACCAAGAAAATCTGCTGACGTTCGATCGCAACCATCGTGTCTGGCAATGGGATCAAGCCCAAATTGAAGCCCAAGGCATTACGGATAATATTGTCAATCTGATGATTGGGCGGATGCAAAAACTGCCGCCCGAAACTCAACAGTTGCTCAAGTTAGCTTCCTGTATCGGGAATCGTTTTGATTTAGAAGTTTTAGCAATCGTCGGTGAAATATCTCTTCAGCAAACAGCCAACACACTTTTGGAAGCGGTTCTGAGAGGATTCATCATCCCAACAGAGGCAACTGAAAGCATTGAGAAAAGCTATCGCTTTTACCACGATCGCATTCAACAAGCTGCCTATGCCTTGATCGATGATGAACAAAAGCAAGCGGTTCACCTCACGATTGGGCGACTTTTACTTAAAAGTTTCAATTCTGCTCAACTGGAAGAACAGATTTTTGATTTAGTGAATCAACTTAATCTAGCTGTTGGTTTGATTACTGAGCGGACAGAAAAAGACGAATTAATTCGCCTAAATCTAATTGCTGCTAAGAAGGCAAAAGCCTCCACTGCGTACACACCTGCGAAAAGAATGCTTGCTGTCGCTGCAAATCTTTTAAATGAAGATTCTTGGTTTGACCATTATGAACAAACATTTACTCTAGTTAAAGAACGAGCGGAATGCGAATTTTTAACGGGTAATTTAGAGGAGGCGGAAGATCTATTTAAGCTTCTATTTATCAAAGCCGAATCTTATATAGACAAAGCGAATATTTATATACTTCAGCTCAGACTTTATCAAGTTGCAGGGAGGTATGAGGAGGCGCTAGCACTCGGATTAGAAGCTTTAAAAATTTTTGGGGTGACTTTCCCGGATTCAGAGGAGCAAGTGCAGGTTGCGATCGCTATCGAAAAAAGCCAGGTATTGGCAAATTTAGGTGACAGACAAGTCTCCGATCTACTCAACGCCCCAACGCTCCAAGATCCAAATCTTAAGACACTCATCGGTCTGCTGACAACTGTAGGGCCGCCTGCTTATCTCGGCAGACCAAGTATTTTTCCGCTAGTTGTACTCAAAGCAGTCAATTATTCCCTGAAGTATGGTAATACGGAAGATTCCTGTTTTGCTTATAGTATGTATGCGATGTTGTTGGTTTCTATATTCCGTGATATTCCGACAGGCTACGCATTTTCCGAGATGACGATTCAACTAAATGAGAAGTTGAATGACCCGAAACTCAGAGGAACAGTTCTGCACATTCATGGCAGTCATATCAACGTTTGGCGGAACCATATTTCTACCGATATTCCATTTTTAGAGCGAGGCTTTATCGGTTGTGTGGAAGCAGGTGATGTGACGATGGCTAACTACAACGGCTATCAAGGCTCTTGGCAGATTATTCAGGTAGGAAGTCCACTTCCCGAAACGTATAATTTAATTCAAAAGTACGTTAACTTTGCCCAGCAATCTAAGCATGAGGCTGCCTATCAGACGATTAGATTGCAGCAGCAGTTTCTCCTAAATTTACGCGGACTCACCTACCAAAAGCTGACCCTAAGTGATGATAGTTTCGATGAATCGCACGCCTTTTCCATCCTTACGGATGCAGGCTTCGTCAGTGGAATTATCTTTTATCACATCATCAAATTAATTTTGTTTTTCACCTACGAACAGTATGAGGAGGCGCTGAATTCTGCCTTACAAGTGTCCGTGTTTCCAGTTACAACCCTGGCATTACCAATCGAAACCGATTATGTTCTGTATCACTCGCTGACCTTGGCGGCTCTTTATCCAGCTGCATCTTGTGAAGATCGGGAAGGGTTTTTAGAAACCTTGGAAATGCATCAGCGACAATTACAGGATTGGGCGAGCCACTGCCCCGCTAACTTCTTACATAAGTCTCAATTAGTGGCGGCGGAGATAGCTCGAATTGAGGGTCGGTACATGGAAGCAATGCGCCTGTATGAGCAATCAATTCGCTGTGCCCGCGAGCAGAAATTTGTGCATTATGAAGCCTTGGCGTATGAGTTAGCAGCTAAGTTTTACTTAGATCGGGAGTTTGAAGCGATCGCTAAAACCTATCTGCAAGAAGCCAGGAATGCCTATCGGCGCTGGGAGGCGCTCGGCAAGGTCAAGCAGCTTGAGCAGCTCTATCCGACCTTATTGCCGCAACCGTTGCCGCAACAGCCCCCTGCCTCCAACGAAACGTTTTTAAGCACGGGGGAGCAACTTGACTTTCTATCGGTTGTTAAGGCGTCTCAAACTATTTCTAGCGAAATTGTCTTCTCTCGACTTTTGAAGACATTGATGCAGATTGCGCTTGAGCAAGCAGGAGCCGAACTGGGTTATTTGCTGCTTTTTCACGAGCAGAATCTAGTGATAGAAGTCGAAGCGAAAATAAATTCCCAAGCAGAAAAACTTAATGTTTTTCGACCTGAATTGGCGGGTGAAATTGCATTGCCTCAGTCAGTGCTGAATTATGTGCAGCGAACTCAATCAACTGTGATTTTGCCCGATGCCACAGAGCAGAATCTATTTTCGGAAGACGAGTATGTGATTCAAAAGCAACCGAAGTCTGTACTTTGCTTACCAATCGCCCGTCAGTCAAACTTGCTGGGAATTTTATATTTAGAAAACAACTTTATCCCAGGCGCTTTTACACACGACAAGCTTTCCGTGCTGGAAATTTTAGCAGCTCAAATTGCCATTTCCCTGGAGAATGCTCGTCTCTATCAAGGGTTAGCACAAAGTCAAGAACAACTTAACCTAGCGTTGAAATCTGCTCAAATCGGTGTTTGGAGTTGGGATATTCTCAACGATCGGTTTGACTGGGATGAGCAGATTTATCAACTATTTGGAGTCACCCCCGAAACGTTTGTTGCCACCTCAGAAGCAGTGTTGGCTCGCCTGTATCCAGAGGATCGGGAATCGCTCGCTCAATCTTTGAACCGAGCGGTTAACGAAGGAGTGGAACACGATCTCGAATATCGCATTATTCAGGATGACGGCAGCATTCGCTACGCTGCTTGCCGGGGAAGAGCCTTTTTCAACGAAGCAGGCACAGCGACTCGCATGAGTGGTGTTGTAATTGACATCACAGAGCGCAAACAAACTGAAGAATCTCTGCTGATTTCTAAGGCTGCTTTGGAGCAAATGCCCGATGCTGTTGTGTTAACCGATCTGGAGGGAAATATTCAACGTTGGCTGGGCAACGCGGAACAGATTTTCGGCTATACGGCGTCCGAAGCGATCGCTAAACCCCTGAGTTTCTTACATCACCCTGACATTGCAGCAACGATGACCGCCCAAATGATCCAGTCTATTCAGGAAACAGGAGGATTTTGTGGTGAAGTTCCCTGTGTGAGAAAAGATGGGTTGAAAGTGTTGATTGAAACAACATCAAAGCTTGTTTACGACAAGGCTGGCAAGCCGCTCTTTTTTGTGGGCATCAACAAAGATATTAGCGATCGCAAACAGGCTGAAGCGGAACGTGCCCAACTGTACGCAGAGCAAACCGCCCGCCAGGAAGCAGAAGCCGACCGACAGCGAGCCGCGTTTTTGGCTCAAGTCAGTGCCACCCTCGCCTCTTCCCTCGATTACGAAAGCACGCTCTCCAGCGTGGCAAACCTAGTTGTGCCCTACTTCGCCGACTGGTGCGGCGTTGACTTCCTGCAAGACAACCAATCAATTAATCGGGTCGCCGTTGCCCACCGAGATCCGGAGAAAGTAAAACTCGGCTGGGAACTCCATCAGCGTTATCCCAGACCATTGGAAGCACCGGAAGGTGTGCCGAAGGTGTTGCGTACTGGGCAAACAGAAATGGTGGCGGAAATTTCCGATGCAACCTTGGCAGAAGCGGTCAAAGATACCGAACATCTGCGAATTCTGCGCGAACTGGGTTTAAAGTCCTGTATTATCTCGCCGTTGATGGCACGGGGACGGATTCTCGGTGCCATTACATTTGTCACGGCTGAATCCGCTCGTTGTTTTAGCACCGCCGATATCTTATTGGCGGAAGATATTGCTCATCGGGCAGCGATCGCTATCGATAATGCCCGCCTCTATCGGGAAGCGCAGCAGGCGCAACAGACGGCGGAGCGGGCAGCAGAGCGAATTGCCCGTCTCCAGTCCATTACCGCTGCCCTTTCAGAATCGCTCACACCCACCCAAGTGTCTGAAGTCATCGTCGAACAGGGCATGGCTGCCTTGGGTGCCAACTATGCTCTAGTGGCATTGCTCAATGAAAGGGGTACTGAACTGGAAATTGTGCGGGCGGTTGGCTATGAAGTGAATCAAATCGATGGCTGGCAACGTTTTTCCATCGACACAGCAGTCCCTCTAGCAGAGGCGGTACGGACTGGGCAACCTGTTTGGGGTGAAACGTCACAAAAACGAGCTGCTCGTTACCCTCACCTGGCTGAAGCCTATAGTCAATTTAACTTTGGGACGTGGGTTTCGATTCCGCTGATGGTAGAGGGTCGGGCAGTTGGAGGGTTGTCTTTGGGCTTTACTGAGCCACAAGAACTTAACGAGGATGACCAAGCTTTTATCTTGGCGCTTGCCCAACAATGCGCCCAAGCAATCGCTCGTTCCCATCTCTACGAAGCAGAACGAACCGCGCGAAGTGCGGCGGAAGCGGCAAACCGCGTCAAAGATGAATTCTTAGCCGTTCTCTCTCACGAACTGAGAACGCCGCTTAATCCGATTCTGGGTTGGGCAAAACTCCTGCGTAGCCGCAAGTTCGATCCGGCAACCAGCGATCGCGCCTTAGAAACTATTGAGCGCAACGCTAAGTTACAAACCCAATTAATTGAAGATTTGCTTGATGTCTCCCGCATCCTGCAAGGGAAGCTGAGCCTCAACGTCTACCCGGTTGACTTGGTATCGACGATTGAAGCCGCAATCGAGACGGTGCGTTTAGCAGCCGAAGCCAAATCTATCCAGATTCAGACTATCCTCGAACCGGGCGTCGGGCAGGTTTCCGGCGATGCCAATCGATTGCAGCAAGTCGTTTGGAATCTCCTTGCCAATGCGGTTAAGTTTACTCCGGCTGGGGGACAGGTCGCGATCGCCTTAGAGCAGGTCGAAGCGCAGGCTCAAATCCGCGTAACTGACACAGGCAAGGGGATTGCACCTGAGTTCTTACCCTATGTCTTTGACTATTTCCGTCAGGAAGATGGTACCACCACCCGAACCTTTGGGGGATTGGGTTTAGGGCTGGCAATCGTCCGCCATCTCGTAGAACTTCACGGCGGCACTGTAAGTGTATCAAGTCCGGGTGAAGGACAAGGTGCAACTTTCCTAATTAAGCTTCCCTGTTTGCAGAATGATAGAGAAAGGCAGTCGGATGAAAAAGACAACTTCTCAGTTCTGACTTTTGACTCCTTACCTTTGTCTGGCTTACAAATTCTCGTGGTGGATGATGATGCAGATATGCGAGAGTTTTTGTGCTTCCTGTTGGAGCAATATGGTGCAACTGTGACCTCCGTAGCCTCAGCCGTTGCAGCGCTGACAACACTAAGCCAATCCCAGCCAAATGTCATCATCAGCGATATTGGAATGCCAGAAATCAATGGCTATATGTTGATGCGACAGGTGAGGAGTCTGAAACCAGACCAAGGAGGAAACATTCCAGCGATCGCGCTGACTGCCTATGCTGCCGAGATGGATTACCAACAAGCGATCGCCGCAGGATTTCAACAGCACATTTCTAAGCCTGTGGAACCAGAGGCATTGGTGAAGGCGATCGCATCATTACTGTTTCTTCAACCTGAAAGTGAGACTACAAAGGTTTTTTGATTAAGAGCAATTAGACAGGGTTGATACATTTGATCCAACAGATGGTTCCAAAATATCAACTGTCCAGATCCGGGCGAAGGGTAAGCCAGCTTTCCGAAAAGACTTCCGGACAGTCTCAGCATCAGGTGCCTCAAATTCGCAAATTACTTTAGCGCGATCGCGTGCCATCATTGAGCGAATCCAATGAACATTGTGTGCCCGGTGACAAGGTATTCCGATCTCAAGATCGTGGTTCCACTTCTGTTCGGTGATCGGTGGCTCAAATATCTTTTCTACAAGGACACGAACCATATTTTCCTCCTGATTGATTGAGCAATTTAGGTTTTTAAATACAGGACTTACGCACTGAAAACTTGAAGCCTAGATTCCCCTAACCCCCCGATAAATTGGGAGGAACTGGAAAAGTCTCCTTTTTTAAGGGGGACGCAAGGGGGATCTCTGCGTTAGTCCTCAGATCCTGCGGTAAGCGATTGATGGCAGTTTGGGCACGAACGCTCAAGACGCGAGGGTCAATTTGGTGCTGTAAGCTTTGAAATAGCTCTGCTGCACGCTTATGTTCGCCTAAAGCTAACTTTCCCCGAATGAGTGCAGCCCAAGCTAGGGCAATTTCACTGGGATGATCTACAATTTGCGCGGCATGAAGTGCTTCTTGAGCGCGGGCGATCGCTAATTCAACGCGACCCCTTTCCAAATCCCTTGCCGCTGCAAAGCTCAGGATATAAGCTAGCATTCGGTTCGCATCGATCCGACGCAGGGTGGATAATGCTGGCTCAAGTGCTTCTTCAGCGCCCATTTCTCCGATAACATAACGGGCGAGCGAACTCAGGGCAACGGCGAATGGGCCTTCGCTGCCTTCACCACTAATTTTTGTGGCAACTGCTGCCAGTTCTTCGGAGTAAGCGATCGCCATCGTCGGATTGCCCGCTTCCAACTCGGTCATTGCCAGATAAGTCAAACAAGCAGACTCTCGCCAGCGATCCTGTTCCGCCTGCGCCATTCGCCATGCTTGTTCCAAAAGAGAACGCGCCGCCGGGAAATCCGCTGCATGACGGCGCACGCATCCCAGACCACAGGGAATATCGATAATTTCAAGTCCCACTCTCGCGGCAAGCGGCTGTGCTTCTAGCAACAGCGCCTCAGCACGGGGCATCTCGCGTTCGGTTTCGGCGAGGCACCAACCGCTGTGAGCTAGCATTCGGGCGGTGGTCGCCGGACTTGCCAATCGTCCTCGTTTCACTGCTTGGAGGGAGTGTTCGCGGACGCCCATGAGATTTCCGCGATCGTAGTTCAGCACGATTAAGGCTTCTAGAGCGATCGCTTCTTCATCCTTCAAACCAAGGGCGCTGGCTTCGGCAATCAGTTGATGCAGGTTATTTTCGAGTTGGGGAATTTGATTTCTGGTAACTCCTGCCAGAACGTAGACTTTTAGCAGCCCGATGTGAAGTCGAACCCGTAAAGTCTTTTCAAGGTTCCGGCAATGCTGAATTCCCCGTTGAGCCAGTTCCGATGCTTCTGAGTAGGCGAACTGGCGCAAGCAACGTTCGGCAGCTGCCTGGAAAGCTGAGGCGGCTAAGGAATCATGACCGCCCAATGATGCATGATGCGCGACATCGCTGGCTAGGGCGTTGTCAGGAACCGAGAGACGATTCAAAGCCTGGGCAATCTGCAAATGCACTAATTTACGGCGGGGTTCTGACAACTGGTGATAAGCGACTTTCCGCACAACATCATGAGCAAAGTCATAGCCAGTTTCGTTATTTAATAAAGCTCCTGGACGGATAATCCCCTGCCGCTCCAGTTCTTCCACGGCTAAAAGTAATTTAGAGAGCGGATAGTCGGCAACCCGTGCCACGATTGTCGGATTGAAACTTCGTCCCAATGCAGCTGCCCAAGGTAAAAGTTCTCGCGCCGGTTCGTCGAGTTGCCGCAATCGGTCTTGAATCAAGGCTTCCAGATTGTCGGAGTAAGCCGTGTCATGTTGGGCTAGGGCACGAGCCACTTCTAGAGCGAATAGGGGATTCCCGCCACTATCTACAAAGACGCGGTTTCCATCCACATCGGTATTAATCGAGCGAGTCAGCTGAACCACTTGCGCTTGATTTAATAGTGGCAGTGAGATGGTTTGCACCCGCTCCTCCCGCCGCAGCGCTTGCACCAGCTTACACACAGGCACATTATCTGATAACTCGCGTTGACGAGCAGAGAGGGCAAACCGAACGGAGGAATGACCCAGCAGGCGGATTGCATAATGCAGGAGTGCCGTAGATGCCTCGTCCAGCCACTGAATATCATCTAGGATAATGACGGTTCGTTTGCCATTACTCGAAAGTTGGGACAGTAGGTTCACCACCGCATCAAATAGCTGAGAGCGATCGCCCGGATCTCTTCTTCCCTCCACTTCTGGAAACAGGGAACTCAGTTCTGCTGGCAATTGCGATCCTGAATCACGAGCGATCGCCCGCAGTGCATCAATCCAAACTCCATAAGGTCGCAGCATTTCCGCCTCAAACCCGCGTCCCCAGAGTACGCGACCGTTGCTCGTGACAACGGAAGCAAGTTCTTCCAGCAGGCGCGTCTTCCCAATTCCCGATTCGCCAACCAGTAAAAGGATTTCTGAAACGACCATCCGGGTATCGGATGCCATCCAATTACAGATTGTCGCCCATTCCCGCTCTCGCCCGATTAGGGGAGCCAAGAATCGGGGCTGATTCTCTCCTTGGCTCCCCTTTTCCACTGCTCCCAGCGCCTTCAAAGCAGCCTTTTGGGCTTCTGTTAATCCGGTCACTCCGGTGATGTTCATTCCCTCATAAGGTCGATCCGCCCTTAAGGTTTTTACACACTCACCCGTCTGCACATCCCAAAGCTTAATCGTTTCATCCTGGCTGCCACTCGCGACCCTGCGGCTATCCTGGCTGAAGATAACTGACCAGACTAAATTGGTGTGTCCCTGCAAGGTATGAAGACAAGAACCGTTTTGGACATCCCAAAGCTTTACTGTCTGGTCGCTACTGGCACTAGCAAGGATTTGACCATCTGGACTAAAGGCAACTGACCACACTCGGCTGGTATGTCCTGCCAAGGTGCGTCGGCACTCTCCTGTCCGCACGTCCCATAACTTAATACTGTGGTCGCCACTTCCACTCGCTAAGGTTTGACCATCTGGGCTAAAGACAACTGACCAAACCCAATTGGTATGTCCCTGCAATGTCTGAGCGCATTGTCCCGTCTGGACATCCCAAAGCTTCACTGTTTGGTCGTAACTGCCACTCGACAGAGTCTGACCATCCGGACTGAAAGCGATCGCGCAAACCCAACTGGTGTGTCCCTGCAAGGTGCGTTGGCATTGTCCCGTCTGCACGTCCCACAGCTTCACCGTCTGGTCATCGCTGCCACTGGCAAGGGTTCGACCATCGGGGCTGAAGGCAACCGACCAGATCCCGCAAGTATGCTCTTGTAAGGTTTGGCGACAAAGTCCCGTTTCAAGATCCCAAAGCTTCACCATTTGGTCGCCACTCCCACTGGCGAGAGTGCGACCGTCTGGGCTAAAGGCAACAGCCGAGACTGAACTGGTGTGACTTTGCAAGGTTTGAACGCATTTCCCCGTACCGAGATCCCACAATTTAACGGTGCGATCGTCGTTCCCACTTGCCAAAATGCGACCATCCGGACTTAATGCCAGCGATCGCACTCGGTTCGCATAACCCTGTAAGGTTCTGCGACATTGACCCGTGAGAGCGTGCCACAGCTTCACAGTATGGTCGCCACTACCGCTTGCCAGGATTTCTCCATCCGGGCTAAATGCCACCGCTCGCACCCAATTTAGGTGTCCCCATAATGTTTGGTAGCATTCCCCAGTCCGAACTCGCCACAGCTTCACGCTGCGGTCTTCGCTGCCACTCGCTACCGTTTGACCATCCGGGCTGAAAGAAAGCGATCGCACCCAGTTTCCATGCCCTTTGAGAGTTCGGCTGCATTCACCCGTCTTAAAATTCCAAAGTTTAATGGTGCGATCGCTACTACTGCTGGCTAAGGTTTGACCATCCGGGCTAAAGGCGACCGACCAAACTCGCTCGGCGTGTCCTTGCAGGGTTTGGTAGCATTGACTGGTTTTGAGATCCCACAGTTTAATCGTCCGATCGTCGCTGCCAGTCGCTAAGGTTTTTCCGTCAGGACTGAACGCTACCGATCGCACCCAATTTTCGTGACCCTGAAGCGTTTTACAGCACTGTCCTGACTTGACATCCCACAACTTGACCGTTCGATCCTCACTCCCACTGGCTAAGGTTTGACCATCCGGGCTAAAGGCGACCGACCAGACCTGATGGGCGTGTTCTTGCAAAGTCTGGAGGCATTGCCCTGTCTTGAGATCCCACAGTTTAATCGTTTTATCATCGCTACCACTCGCCAGGATATTCCCTTGAGGACTAAAAGCGACCGACCAAACCCAATTGGTATGTCCTTGGCAGGTCAGTAAATTTTTCCCATCTGCTACTCTCCACACCCGCACCTCGCGGTTAGTATCCCCAGTCGCTAGAAGTTGTCCGTCGGGGCTAAAAGCAACGGCGAGGGCGAAGCTCAAGGGTTCTGTAAACACAGCTTTGGACAGGTCGGCATCAGCAAGATTGACCTGATGTAAATTCACTTCTCGTAAATCAGCCTGCCAGAGGGTGAGATGGGAGAAGTCATAACCTGTTAAGTCTTTTTGCAATTGAACGAGCAGATTGAGGATATTGCCACCTGCATATCCGGGTTGTCTCGACCATTCATTTCGTAGCTTTGAAAGCAGTTGAGTCAAATGACGCTCAACGTTGTATTGCCCGTGCAGTCGGGTCATTAAAGTGTTTAAAACGGTTTTAACAATTTGTTGAATCTGAATCTCTCGGATATAGTCTTTGCCCTGAGGCTTGAGCAAGGCGTGGCTGTGCAGGATGGAAATCAGGGGTCTCTGGTTTTCTGCTAACAATTCCCCATTTCCGACTTCTAAATGTTGAATTTCTTCACAGACTTGGGCAATCAATCGCTCAGTGATGTACTCCATCACCACAGGTTGCTGGGTATAGCTGCCTGACTGCTTTTCGATCAGCGATCGCCAACTGAGAGAACCCAATGCTTCCAGTAGGTCTGCACGAGAAACGGTGGGAACGATATCCTCTGCCAATTCCGAGAAGGTTGTCCATTCTCGATTAATGGCAAGCCAAAACATAATTGTTTTTTCTAGGGGAGAGCATCGCTGACACTGCTGGTCTAGTAGTCTGTGAATCCCATTAAAAATCGTGGTATTTTGAGCGAGAAAATCTTGGATCTTGCCATCAAAAACATCTTGAATGGAAGTGGCAACAATCTTCAATGCCAAAGGATTACAGCCGTAGAACTGACACAAATGCTGTTGCTGTGCTTCAGTTCCTATCAATCCTTTTGCTTGAATGAGTGCTTGCGCTGCCTCTGGCGAGCCGCTCAGTTGCAAGGTTCGCACAGGTAAAGCTGAATTCCCATCAACTACACCTTCTAAGATGCCCACCTCAGCAGGCTTCTCCCGACTGGTCAGCACCAGGCAACTTTGATGAGCGGTTTCTGCGATCGCTCGCAGCAGTTCCCCATAGCCTTCATATCCCGGACGATACTGCCCCGGACAACTGACCTGAAAAAGGGTTTCTGCATTGTCTAGAACGATTAGGCAGCGAGAATTTCGCAGCCAATATATCAGTCGTTCAAGCTCACCGCCCGTCTCTTGTTGTTCCGATAGAAAAGAGATCGAGTCGTGCAAAAGAGTTTCTAGGGTGGGAGCATTTCGTAGCGATCGCCAAATCACAAAATCAAATTCTCCCTGGATTTCCTGCGCTAGTTTGGCGGACAAGGCAGTTTTCCCAATTCCACCCATGCCTAATAAGACAACTAGGCGACAGCGATACTGTACAATCCACTGCTTGAGCGAGTTTAGCTCCTCTGTCCTTCCGTAAAATAGGCTTACATCGATGATTTCGCCCCAATCGCAACGAGGTTGCCTGTCGTTTTGAGGGGGTGTATTTAATTCAGAATTTGTATTGAGTAATTCAAAGCTTTTTTCTCGACTGCTTATCCCTTCAGAATCTTCATTCAGCAGGCGATCGTAGAGGTCGCGGGTAATCGGACTAGGATCGATTCCTAACTCTTCTCGTAAAAGCGTCATGCAGCGGTGGTAGATTCGCAAGGCACTCGCGCGATCGCCATTAAGCGCGTGCAGTTGCATCAAGTCACCATAAGTTGCTTCGTTGAGCGAGTCAACTTCTAACAACTGCTGGGCATAGCGCATCGCCGTCCGGATATCCCGTTGCTCCTTTAACAGGCGAACCAACCATTCCAATCCTTGGATAAAAATTTGTCGCAGTCGTTCCTGTTCCGGAAAAATCCATTCGTCGTAACAGTTGGGCAGTAAATCCCCCTGATAGAGGGCTACCGCCTGTTCTAACAAGGTTCGGACGGTTTTCCGGTCAGCCGCTCGTTCTGCCTCCTCCGCTTGAGCTACTGTCCGCTCAAACTCTGCAACATCTAACGTAAAAGGTGCATCTGAGCGCCACTGTAGCGTTTTTGTATCTACTTCAATGAATCGATCCGCGTCCGGCAAAACCCGCCGTAAGTGGTGCAGTTCTCTTCTTAGGTTCGTTCGGGCTTGCTCGTCTGTTGAGTCAGCCCAAAACAGGGAAGCCAGCCGCTGACGAGGCTGAGGCGTGCCCCTGTGCAGCACCAGATATGCCAGCAACGATTGCGATCGCTCCCCGCTCACGTCTGTCACCGGCTTTTCGTCATAAGTTAGGCGAAAGCCACCTAGCAATACGATCTCTAAAGTAGGCAGCATCATATTTTTACTCTGCCCGTCCATTTGGTACTCAGTCTATAACTTTTCGCAGTTTACTGACAGCTGCTTGCGATCGCGGTTAATACTCATCAACTTATAACTGCTCTTTGTCAGTATTGTTAGAAATAAATTATTAAATTCCGAGAAAAAGCCGTTTGGGGCAGTCTGGTCTTAAACCTCAACTTTCCAGTAAGTAAGGGTTGCTATTTTTATAAAAATATTTTCCCGCCCCCTTCATTGATTATTGTTGCCATATCCTCTTCTGATAGGTTTTTTGGTCATATATAATACCTGTTTTTTCCAAGTTTTTTATTTGGGTTTATTTTAGCTGTATTTAAATAGTTGAACCGTGTTAATTATTCACAAAATATTCCTTGGTATATATTTGTAGACATTAAAGTTAAAATGATTAACAAATAACTTTATTCTCACTTTACAAGTTTAGAGATTTTAGCAACTAACTCCGAGGCTAGACCTATTAAAGATTTCTCAACATCAACGCTATAATTTGGATGATTAATAATTGCATTTACGACTTCTCCCAAGTCAGCATTCCCTTTCCTGGCTCCCAGTCCATTAATCGAGCATTCAATTTGCCTGACACCCCAACTGAGAGCTGCGATTGAGTTTTCTACTGCTAATCCCATATCATCATGACAGTGGACAGAAATCGTAGCCCGATCGATATTTGACACCCAATTAAAGAGCATATTCAGCAACCCTGAGAATTCTATTGGCGACGATAAACCAAGGCTGTCAGAGATACTGATTGTTCTGGCACCGCTTTTGATGGCTGTTTCAATTGCTTTGCAAAGAGAATCCGGCTGGCTTCGAGGAGCATCAAAGGCACTCCACTCCACATCCGCGCAGTAGTTTCTGGCAAGTCCAATAGAATCGTGTATCGCTTCTAACGTTTGTTCTTCAGCCCAGGTTGATTGATGTTTAAAATTAACTTGGGTGTAAATATGAATTCTGCCTCGTACCGCTGGTTTAATTGCTAAAGCAACGTCCATCAATTCATTCAGTTTAGAATTTGCTAATCCGCAAATGGTACTGTTTAATTTGCTGGGAAACCAGAAAAAATTCATCAAAGTCTTTCTGGATAGCCCCTGGATATCCCACTTCAATGACATCAACCCGCATCTCCTCTAGAAGCTTGGCAAGCCGGAGTTTTTGATGAATATTCATTTTGACACCGGGCGTAAGTTCTCCATCTCGCATGGTGGTGTCGAAAATGATAATTTTTGGTAAAGATGGTTGTGCCATAGCCGATTTTTCTCTGCATTTTTAGGTAAGCAGCTAGTAATTTTGACCAATCATTTGCTGCCAATCACTTTTCAAGATGCCGTATTGTTCGATATCTTCAAAGGTTTCTCCTTTCCGTAAATGTTGACGGAGACATCCCTCATACTGCATCCCAAGTTTTTGCATGACTCGTCCCGAACCTGGATTTCGCGAAAAGTGAGACGCATGAATGCGGTGCAATTTAAGCTCCTCGAAGCCGTATTGCAGTAGAGCTTTTGCTGCTTCAGTACAGTAGCCTTGTCCCCAGTAGGGCTTGCCAATCCAGTAACCCATCTCCGCATTGTTCTGTTTGGCATTAATCATCAGATTAACCGTCCCACAGAGTTCTCCAGTTTCCCGGAGTGCGATCGCTTGCGTGATGGCTTTCTTTGCCTTAAATGCTGCCGAATGAGCCTTAATCCACGCTTGAGCCATCCCATCTTCGTAAGGATGAGGAATTAGTGTTGTATCAGCAATTTCGCGAGCGCTGGCGAAGCGTTGCACATGAGGAGCATCTGCCAAGGTGAAAGGACGGAGCGTTAACCGTTGTGTTTGAATTGTGGGTGGTTGTATCTCTGACTCCGACTGAGCAGAACGAGATCCACCAAACACGACAAAGCTGTAATGCTTATACCAGCAGTCCACGTTCTGAAAACCGGCTGCTTCCAGCCATTGCAGTTGAGCGTCGAGAGATGCTAGACGATCGTAGGTCATCCGATGTTGAGCGGCGTGGAGATGTTCTTGGGAGATCCCGCGATCGCGCACGGTATTCAGCCATTGTTGTTGATAAAATTGCTCCAGTTGGGGTGTTCTGCCTAAAACTTGATCGGCGTTGATAAACATCCCTCCAGGTTTGAGGGCATCATAAATCCGCTGATAAAGATGCTGCTTCTCGGAATCAGACAGATGATGAATCGATAAGCCGGAGATAATCAGGTCATAGGAATCGCTCAAATCTGTCTTAACGTAGTCTCCAATCCAGATTTTAGGAGATTTTCCCATCTGCTGGAATCGAGCCTTTGCCTGCTCTAACATCTCAGTCGCGAGATCCAGCAGTGTAAATTCAGCATTCGGAAACACTGCCTGAACCATGCCTGAGTAAAGTCCCGTCCCTGCACCTAAATCGAGAACGTTTAGGGCTGCTGTGCGGTCAAATGGGATAACCTGAATGGCTGTTTGGTAAAAGTCATCAAAACAGGGAATCAGGGTGCGTCGGAGCTTGTCGTACTCAGTTGCTGCTGTGTTAAATGCCTGTTGAATACTCATATCCTTGACGTTTACTTGGTTGTTACTGATACCATTTCACTTGATATCTGCAATAGATTCCGTCTGTTGCCCGCCTCAAAAGCCAGTCCTAGTTAAGGATACAAGCCAATGAGCCAAGCACAATGGTAGCCAGCCGATTAAGCTAATTTTATGGGTCTTAAAACATTTGCAATTTTGATGGTGGCAACGCTGGGAATCTGGGAAACAAAAGGAGCGATCGCATCCTCCCCACCCCCTGCCCGGACGACTTCGGGCGATATGGCGACATCGGCACCCATTGAGGATGCTGCGACTCCAGCCGTAACCCAGGTGACGCCAGGATTGGCTCAGACAGCAAATCCCATTCCTGTTGTTGAATATGATGCCAAATACGGTGATTATCTGCCACAAACGATACCGCCAGGGTCCAGTGGGGAGGGCGTCCAGACTGCTGAGGTTGCCTCTAGAATTGTCAAAGATGTGCAGATCCGCTTTGTCAATAACAAAGGGGAGTCAGTCGATGACCAGAATCGACCGATACCCAGTCGCACTAAAAAAGATTTTATTATTGGCGAACTGAAACTCAAGACGGGTGAGGTATTTCGTGAAGATTTGCTTCAGGAAGACTTGCAGCGATTGAGGCGATTAGAGTCTTTTGAGGATGTCAATGTTGTTGTGGAGGAAGCCACCGACGGGGTTAACATCATCTACGACATCCAGGAGAATCGCTTTCCTTCTATCACATTAGGGGGTGGCAATAGCGGTGACATCGGGCTTTACGGTTCGGTAAGCTATCGAGACGCCAATATCAACGGTGTCAACGATCGCTTAGCTGCCAAACTTCAGGTGAGTGGTAAGGATGTCCAGTTTAATACCCAGTTTACCAGCCCTTATCGGGCTGGGGAGCCAAACCGCTTGGGATATAGCGTTAGAGCGTTTCGCAATCGGGATTATTCCCGCACCTTCACCGATGAAATCGAGTTGCCCAATGGGGACAGTACACGGGAAGGACGATTTGGCGGCGGTGTGGCGGTGTTGCGTTCTTTTAATGGCTGGGATGGATCGTTGGGTTTGAACTACACCCGGATTAGTACCCGCGATGCTGATTTCAATATTGCACGGGTGGATGAATTGGGGAATCCGCTATCTGTCAGCAAAACTGGCATTGATGACTTGGTAACGGTGTCGTTCGGTGTGGCGAGAGATCGGCGCGATCGCCGTTCCAATCCGACTCAGGGTTCGCTGCTAACCCTCACCACGGAACAGTCGATTCCGATTGGGTTGGGCAGTATTTTGAGTAACCGAGTGCGAGCGAATTATATTCAATATGTCCCAGTCAGCTGGATTGGCAAGGGTAGGGAAACCGAAAATCCAGAAATGGTGGCTTTCAATTTGCAAACTGGGACAATACTTGGCGAATTTCCTCCGACTGAAGCGTTTAATCTTGGCGGATTCAATTCTGTGCGCGGCTATGGTTCTGGTAAAGTCGCTAGCGGTCGCAGTTATGCCTTGGCTTCAATCGAATATCGCTTCCCGATTTTGCAGTGGCTGGGAGGGGTTGTCTTTGCTGACTATGGCTCAGATTTGGGGTCTGGTGACACGGTGCTTGGGCAACCGGGTTTGCTGCGCGGTAAACCGGGGAGTGGTTTTGGTTACGGATTAGGATTGCGGATCAAGTCCCCGTTTGGTTTAATTCGCAGCGATTTAGGCATTAGCGACCAGGGAGAAGTCCGACTTGAAGTAACCACGGGTCAGCGCTTTTGATGGAAAGGGGATATTTGGGCGATCGCGTTTAAGTCACCTAAAAGAGCGATCGCTTTGTACGCTGCTACCAAAGGCTTGCGATCATCATTCAGAGGATTTTGCCAAGGGTTTCCTAGCGACAAACAAGTAGTTTTGACAGACTACAGAGAAAGGATATGCCAAAATGTCATCTAAAAAATCCCAGCTCCATGCCAGCAGTGGGAAATTTCCGATTGCTTTGGGAAATACGCCCCACATATTTCTGGGTAGAAAACCATAACGCTGGACTTCTAGAACCTCAAATCCGGTTTCTTGGCAGAGAGTTGTGATTGACTGGCGAGTATAACGATATTGATGATGATATTTGTTAGGCAACCGGGAAGCGATCGCTTCAATCAGACTAAACTGATTCGGAAAATGGTAACAGATAAAAACGCCACCTGGTTGGAGCAAACGGAAGATTTCCCGTAAGCTGGTAATTTCATTTCCTCCAGTCTCTCTGACATGCTCTAAAACCCCTACAGATACGATTGCATTGAATTTATTATCTGGATAGGGAATGGCTGTTGGATCTTCAGCACTCCCTTTTCTAAATTCATAAGTTGAGCTGTTTAGAGTTTCCCGAACACAAAAGTCCTCAAAAGCAAATCCAGAGGTTTTATAGCCAGCCTTTACTAAGAAATAAGAAAAATGACCGTTCCCACAACCCCAATCTAATACTTCACTTCCTTTAGGAACATATTTTAAAAAAATTTTATATAGCCGAAGATATTGATTAGCACTGATTAAGCTTCTAAATTGCCACAAACTACAATTACTATTTTGCTCTTGAATCTTTATTAGCTCATGGGTGATGCCATTAATGTTTAAGTTACTCACAGTTGCTATTTTATTAGACATTTTATATAAAATACTTCGCCGTTTTAAGCTACATTTTCCTTGAGAATTTTAGCCAAGACAATCTTATAAAAAAATCCCCTACCAGAAGGCAGGGGATTTTGTTTTAATTACCTAAAATGCATTGATTCAGCGAACTACAGGAGATCAACCAAATTTACCAGCAGTAGAGGCAATCAGGAAGGCGGCGTAGGTCAAGACATAGCCAACTGCAAAGTGAGCTAGACCAACCACGCGACCTTGGACGATGGACATAGCAACCGGCTTGTCCTTCCAACGAACTAAGTTCGCCAGAGGAGTGCGCTCGTGTGCCCAGACAAGGGTTTCGATCAACTCTTGCCAGTAACCACGCCAAGAGATCAGGAACATGAAACCAGTAGCCCAAACTAGGTGTCCGAACAGGAACATCCAGTCCCAAACCGCCAGGTTATTCATGCCGTAGGGGTTATACCCGTTGATCAACTGAGCGGAGTACAGCCAGAGGTAGTCGCGCAGCCAGCCCATGAGGTAAGTAGAAGACTCATTGAACTGAGCCACGTTGCCTTGCCAAATGCCCAGATGCTTCCAGTGCCAGTAGAAGGTTACCCAACCAATGGTGTTCAGCATCCAGAACGCAGCGAGGTAGAAGGAATCCCACGCGGAGAGTTCGCAAGTACCGCCACGACCGGGGCCGTCGCAAGGGAAGGCGTAGCCGAAGTCCTTTTTATCGGGCATCAGCTTGGAGCCACGAGCATCCAACGCACCCTTGACCAAAACCAGGGTGGTGGTGTGGATGGCGAGGGCGAATGCGTGGTGAACCAAGAAATCGCCAGGGCCAATTGTCAAGAACAGAGAGTTCGTACCGTTGTTGATAGCATCAAGCCAACCGGGAAGCCAAGGGCCACCAGCCATTGAGGCAACGCTATCAGGATTAGACAGGAGAGTATCCAAGCCGTAGAGGACTTTTCCGTGAGAAGCCTGAATGAACTGGGCAAATACCGGCTCAATCAGAATCTGCTTTTCGGGAGTCCCGAAGGCAACCACAACATCGTTGTGGACGTACAGACCTAGGGTGTGGAAGCCTAGGAATAGGGAGACCCAGCTCAGGTGCGAGATGATCGCTTCTTTGTGCTGGAGTACTCGATCGAGGACGTTACCTCTATTTTGTTCTGGGTCGTAGTCACGTACCCAGAAGATACCTGCGTGGGCAAATGCTCCCAGCATCAGGAAACCAGCAATGTACTGGTGGTGTGTGTAGAGCGCTGCTTGAGTTGTGAAGTCTTTCCCGATGAATGCATAGGGAGGCATCGCATACATGTGCTGCGCTACCAGGGAAGTAGCAGTTCCCAGCGCTGCCAGGTGTATAGACAACTGGAAGTGCAAAGAGTTGTTGTAGGTGTCGTACAACCCTTGGTGAGGTAGGTTGAATTGACCTTCAGTCTTGGTGCCAAAGAAGTTTTTGGCGTTCAGCATATCTCTGATGCTGTGACCAATCCCAAAGTTAGTTCGGTACATATGACCGGCGATGATGAAGATGACTGCGATCGCCAAGTGGTGATGAGCCATATCCGTCAGCCACAGCGATTGTGTCTGGGGATGGAAGCCACCCAAGAACGTCAGAATCGCTGTTCCTGCACCTTGAGAGGTACCGAACACATGACCAGCAGCCTCTGGGTTCTCAGCGTAGACGCCCCAGTTGCCGGTGAAGAACGGTCCCAAGCCTGCGGGGTGAGGCAGCGTTGTCAGGAAGTTATCCCAACCTACGTGCTGACCGCGAGATTCGGGAATCGCAACGTGAATCAAGTGACCTGCCCAAGCCAAGGAGCTAACGCCAAACAGACCTGCCAGGTGGTGGTTCAGCCGAGGCTCGGCACTCTTGAACCAAGAAAGGCTAGGACTGAACTTGGGCTGTAGGTGCAGCCAGCCTGCAAACAAGAAGACTGCAGACAGGACAATTAGGAACACTGCACCTTGGTACAGATCATTATTTGACCGCATACCGATGGTGTACCACCAGTGGTAAACACCTGAGTAGGCAATATTCACTGGAAAAGTCGCACCACCTTGAGTAAAGGCATCTACTGCCGGTTGACCAAAGTGGGGGTCCCAAATCGCGTGAGCGATAGGACGCACATTCAACGGATCTTTAATCCACTGTTCAAAATTACCTTGCCAGGCGACGTGGAACAGGAGGCTAGAGGCCCACAGGAAGATAATTGCCACATGACCGAAGTGAGTAGCGAAAATCTTTTGATAAAGATTTTCTTCCGTCATGCCATCATGGCTTTCAAAGTCGTGAGCCGTTGCAATCCCGTACCAGATCCGACGTGTAGTCGGGTCCTGAGCGAGGTCTTGGCTAAATTTGGGGAATTTTGTCGCCATAGTCTCCTCAATTATCAGTGCTGAGTGCTGAGGACTCAGAGCATCATACTCTTTACTCAGCACTCGTTACTCAGGCTTAAATCATCCTATTGAAAGGATTCGCGCCTCGAAGAACGCCCATATCGTGACGATCGCGCCCAGGAGGAAGTGAGCTACCCCAACGGCCCGACCCTGAATGATGCTCAGAGCGCGAGGCTGAATAGAAGGGGCAACCTTCAACTTATTGTGAGCCCAAACAATCGACTCAATCAACTCCTGCCAGTAGCCACGACCGCTGAATAGGAACATCAGGCTGAATGCCCACACAAAGTGAGCGCCCAGGAACAGCAGACCGTAGGCTGAGAGGGCTGTACCGTAAGACTGAATTACTTGAGCAGCTTGTGCCCATTGAAAATCACGCAACCAGCCATTGATAGTGATGGCACTCATCGCAAAGTTGCCTGCGGTGATATGATCCACCGTTCCATCAGCATTGACTGTGCCCCACACATCGGATTGCATTTTCCAGCTGAAGTGGTAAACCGCGATCGCAATGGTGTTGAACATCCAGAACAGACCCAGGAATACATGGTCCCAACCAGAGACCTGGCAGGTACCACCACGACCGGGACCGTCGCAAGGGAAGCGGAAGCCCAAATTCATCTTGTCTGGAATCAGACGAGAGCTACGGGCAAACAAGAAGCCTTTCAGCAGAATTAGAACAGTGACGTGAATTTGGAAAGCGTGAATATGGTGGATCATGAAGTCCGCCGTACCCAGCGCGATTGGCATCATCGCCACCTTACCGCCTACAGCAACGATCCCGCCGCCGAAGGCATAACTTACTGGTTCTAGCTGGTTAGGAGCTGTGCCACCAGGAGCCAGAGTGTGCAGGTTTTGCACCCACTGAGCAAACACCGGCTGCAACTGAATCGCCGTATCCGAGAACATATCTTGGGGGCGACCCAAAGCACTCATCGTGTCGTTGTGGATGTACAAGCCAAAGCTGTGGAAGCCTAGGAAGATACAAACCCAGTTGAGGTGGGAAATAATTGCATCCCGGTGACGAATCACCCGATCCAGCACGTTGTTCTGGTTCACTACCGGATCGTAATCCCGCACCATAAAGATGGTAGCGTGAGCCGCTCCGCCAACGATCAAGAATGCCCCAATCCACATGTGGTGGGTGAATATGGACAACTGAGTAGCGTAGTCAGTGGCAAGGTACGGATACGGAGGCATCGCGTACATATGGTGAGCCACGATGATGGTCACAGAACCCAGCATGGCAAGGTTGGTTCCCAACTGCGCGTGCCAGGATGTGGTCATGTTTTCATAGAGACCCTTATGACCGTCGCCTGTGAAGGGACCTTTGTGGTTCTCTAGAATTTCCTTAATGCTGTGACCAATCCCCCAGTTCGTCCGATACATATGACCGGCGATCAGGAAGAGTACTGCCAAGGCTAGGTGATGGTGTGCCGTATCTGACAGCCACAATCCACCTGTCTGGGGATTTAAACCGCCTTTGAACGTCAGGAAGTCAGCATACTGGCCCCAATTCAAAGTCCAGAATGGCGTCAACCCTTGGTTAAAGCTGGGATACAGTTGGGCCATCAAGTCACGGTTCAAGATGAACTCATGAGGCAGCGGAATATCTTTGATGGCAACTCCTGCATCCAGGAGCTTGTTGGTGGGCAGCGCCACGTGAATTTGGTGAGCGGCCCAAGACAAGCACCCCAGACCCAGCAACCCAGCTAGGTGGTGGTTTAGCATTGACTCTACATTCTGGAACCATTCCAGTTTGGGAGCCCGCTTGTGATAGTGGAACCAGCCAGCAAACAGCATCAGAGCTGCTGCTACCAAGCCACCGATGGCAGTGCAGTACAGCTGGAATGTGTTTGTGAAGCCAGCTGCCCGCCAAACCTGGAACAAGCCGGAGGTGATTTGAATCCCGTGGAAGCCACCGCCCACATCGGCATTCAAAATATCTTGACCAACGATAGGCCAAACGACTTGAGCGCTAGGCTTGACGCCTAAAGGATTAGCTAGCCAAGCTTCGTAGTTTGAAAACTTAGCGCCATGAAAATACATACCGCTTAGCCAGATGAAGATCACGGCTAAGTGACCAAAGTGCGCGGCAAAAATTTTCCGAGATACGTCTTCTAAGTCACTGGTATGACTATCGAAATCATGCGAGAGGGCGTGAAGGTTCCAAATCCACGTGGTGGTTTTTGGACCTCTAGCAAGGGTGCGGTCAAAATGACCCGGCTGCGACCACTTCTCAAAGGAAGTAGGCACTGGATCTTTATCGACAACAACCCTTACTTTTTTCTCCTCTCGCTCCGGAGGACTGATTGTCATGAGGACTCTCCTCTCTCTAGACAAGGAACGAGTTCTGTCCCATTAGAAAATTAGATTTTAATGGGTAGGAAAGCAGGCTCTTTGAAGAACTACTTTCCCCAATTTATGGAATACCCGTTTTAAAGGGTTCGCTGAGAGGGAAGGGTTGTAAAACCACACCCTCTATCTTTGTAGATGATAGGACTAGGTTTACTGGGTATTTCGAGCCACTTAACAATAATTCAAATTTGGTCAAGTATTGATGCAACTTAGCTTGCACCTCCATATTTAGTGTTAAAAAGTCAAGAGGGATTAAATTTAGTTAACAAAACGCAACGATTAGCTCATTTAAAATCCGTGTCTTCTGGGTTGTCAGAGCCTGAAATTCACGGCATTGCGAGGGTGTAGTTGATGCTTTTGGGCTATAGTTCCCTATGGACAGGTCTTGATTTTTGATGTTGGTCGCGGAAGGAGTAGGAGTGCGTGTTGGGCATGAATCGCCGGTGGAACCCTCTAAGAACGATAGTTTCGTTACTGATGGCAACTGTTTTGGTAGGAAGTTTAGTCAGTTGTGGCGATCGCGCCCTGACGACCCCATCAGGTACCTCCAAACCCTCATCTTCTCTAACCTCTGGGCAAATCTCAGAGGTATCTCCCCCCGAGGTCATTCAACAGCTGCGCCCAGCGTTGGAGAGTTATCAGCCTCAAGTCACCATCCTCAGTCCCCAAGCTGATGAAGTTCTTCAAGACACAACAGTGGCAGTGCGGCTCCAAGTTCGGGATCTACCCATCTTCAAAGACCCCCAACTCGGTCTTGGCCCCCATTTACATGTCATCCTGGACAACCAGCCTTACAAAGCCGTTTATGACTTAGAACAGCCTCTAGTCTTTGAAGATTTAGCTCCCGGAACTCACACCCTGCGAGTTTTTGCCTCCCGCCCCTGGCATGAGAGCTTCAAAAACGAAGGTGCTTACGCCCAAACAACCTTTCACCTTTTCACCAAGACAACGGACAACAACCCCGATCCAGGGCAGCCTCTGTTGACCTATAGCCGCCCCACGGGCAGTTATGGAGCCGAGCCAATTATGCTTGACTTCTACCTGACTAACGCCCCCCTGCACTTGGTCGCCCAGTCCAATCCCGACGACGAAATTGCCGACTGGCGAGTTCGCGTTACCGTAAACGGTCAAAGCTTTGTCATGGACAGATGGCAACCCCTTTATCTCAAAGGCTTTAACTCAGGGAAGAACTGGGTACAACTGGAATTTTTAGATGAACAGGGAAATCCAGTCACAAACGTCTTCAACAACACCGTGCGGCTGATTACCTACGAACCGAAAGGCAAAGATACCCTTGCCAAATTGGTACGCGGGGAACTCTCGGCGACTGCTGCTCGCGGGATTGTAAACCCCAACTACAGTGGTAAGACGCCAGTGCCGACAGCAACCCCTGAGCCATCTTTCACGCCGACGCCGACGCCGACACCGGAACCGTTAGCGCCTCCTGCCGTTGAAGAAACACCAGCGCCGCAGCTGAGTAAAGAAGAACCGACGTCCTCTGAAGTTGAGCCAGCCAAGCCAGCCGAGGCACCCCCAGCGACAAAACAGTTAGAAAAACCCCAAGGCGGATTCTTTAATCGTTTTCGGCGTTCAGAGGCTCCAGTTAGCCCACCACCTGCACTGCCAGTGCCTGAGGCAATTGAGGAGCCTTCTTCCTTAGCCATACCCCCAGAAAAGATTCCTCAACCAGGGACTTTACCAGAGATAACGCCAAGTCCAGAAGCAAGTCCTGAAGTAGAAACGGTTCCATCTACGCCCCCAGCGTCCCCAGCGCCAAAGCAGGTAGAGAAACCCAAAGGCGGATTCTTCAATCGCTTCCGGCGTCCAGATGCAGGTGTTGATACTCCTACGCGCAATTTACCGCCAGCCTTACCGGAAATAGTCCCATCGCCAGCGCCAGAAGAGCCGCTTCAGGTAGTACCTGCTCAACCAGATTTGCTACAACCACCGTCCTCGCCTCAGCCAACAGATTCTGTACAGCAGAAGACTGAAGAGACAACCCAATCAGCTCAATCATCCCCAACCTTCGCTCAAGCAAAACCAAAAGCCGATATCAAGGACGTATTGATTCCTAAACCTGCTGCGGCTCCACCGTTGCGGATTATCCAAGCTCCATCTGAGCCAGATATCCCCAGCCGTTTCTTCCAAAAATCAAAACCGGCAACACCGGAACTAGAAGTCCCAACAGCGGAAAATCCAGAGGATGCTCAGCTAGGGGAAGCTGCAACGCCTTAGAGATTGCTCAGGAATCCATAAATCGGTCTCAACAACAGATGTAGGGGCACGGGCTTTGTCCTTGCCCCTAGGAGCATAGATGGATATTGATTCTCTGAAAGCCCCAGGCTTACCGTGCTGCTTCGCGAATGCGTCTCTAAATATCTAAAATTCCCACCGATTCATCTTTAACCGAACAGTATCGGCTTGACAAAATCCTTCTTGAGGAGCGCTCTGTTCCCATCGCGGTTAGTGAAAAAGGAGACATGATGACGCCCCGTGTTAGAGCGCCAGAATTTCCCCAAAACCAAACCTGGTTCAATACAGATCGTCCCCTTTCCTTACGTGAATTAAAAGGGAGAGTGGTAATTCTTGACTTTTGGACGTATTGCTGCATCAACTGTCTGCACGTCCTGCCAAAGTTGAAGTACCTGGAGCAGAAATACAAAGACAGCCTCACGGTGATTGGCGTCCACTCCGCCAAATTTGACAACGAAAAAGAAGTTGAAAACATTCGTCAGGCAGTTCTGCGCTACGACATTGAGCATCCAGTCGTCGTCGATAGCAATTTTGCTATTTGGAGTCAGTATGCTGTCCGTGCATGGCCCACTTTGACGATGATTGACCCCCAAGGTTACGTCATCGGCTATGTATCTGGGGAAGGAAATCAGGATGTCGTAGAGAAGCTGATTTTGCAGCTGATTCAACAACACAAAGAGAGAGGAACGATTAATTTTCAAGAACTCAGCCTTACTTTAGAAAAACAGCGGCAACCGTTGCGTTGGTAACACCCCTGGCTTTTCCCGGTAAAGTGTTAGCGGATGAAACACGCGATCGCCTGTTCATCGCCGACTCCGGACATCACCGGATTGCGATCGCTACCCTTGCCGGTCAAGTGTTACAGATTGTTGGCACTGGCAAACAAGGCTTAACCGATGGTTCCTTTACAGATGCCCAATTTTTCGCTCCCCAAGGTATGGCACTCGACGCAGAAAATGACATTCTCTATGTTGCCGATACCGAAAATCATACCCTGCGACAGATCGATCTAAAGAATCAAAAGGTTGAAACAATTGCCGGTACTGGCGAACAAAGCCATCACCTTCGCTCCTACACGGGTACGGCACGAGAAACTCCGCTCAATTCTCCTTGGGATTTAGAAAAAGTAGGAAATCGCTTGTTTATTGCGATGGCAGGAGTCCACCAAATCTGGGAAATGCAGATGGAAAACGGCATCATTGGTACCTACGCAGGAATTGGAGCCGAATCATGCGTTGATGGAAATTTAGACGAATCTGCCTTTTCTCAACCCAGCGGCATTACCACCGACGGACAAGAGTTATACGTTGCCGACAGCGAAATTAGCTCAATCCGTGGCGTCGGACTGGGTCAAAAGGCTCAGGTGCGAACAATTTGTGGCAGTGGTGAGCTATTTGGGTTTGGGGATATTGATGGTAAAGGCTTTGAGGTTCGACTCCAGCATTGTTTAGGCGTTGAATACGCTCAGAATTACCTCTGGGTCGCTGATAGCTACAACCACAAAATTAAGCGAGTTGACCCGAAGACCGGCATTTGTAACACGGTTTTGGGAGATGGGACGGCAGGAAACCAAGATGGTCAAGGCACCAGCACCCAATTTTTTGAGCCATCAGGAGTGAGTGCGATTAGCTCTTATTTATACATTGCCGATACTAATAACCATGCTATCCGTCGTGTCGATCTCGCCACGATGGAAGTGACAACCTTGAAGTTTCCGGGGTTGTGTGCGCCAGACGTCTGTATTCCTACCGCTGATTAAAATAAGAGACAAGACATGGGGATTTTAGATTTTGGATTGTAGAAGACTTATAGCGATCGCATTTTGTCAGCAGCCACTTCCAGCAATATATTTGTAGCGACCTTCAGGTGAAATAGTATTACACGGCACTCGTGTGCCTCTACTCAGTAATCTACAGCCCCAAGTACCTGCAAGACTCTCTCAATATTGTCTAAATCTCCCACAATCCGTCGCACAGGTTCAGGCCAAACTCTAACAAGGGTGGGTGTAGCAGAGATATGATTTGACTCCGCCTGTTCTGGATGTTTGAAGATGTCAATCACTTTCAAAGTGTAAGGATGACCCAGAGATTGCTCTAACAACTGATGCAGGCTTTGGAGTGTGTGTTCGGTAGAGCCATTATGACCGGAAACAAACAGGCGCAGAACATACCCAGGCGTCGAACCTGGGCGGAATGAAGGCTGGAAACCCGTGCGTTCTAAGCGCACAATCAAATCGTGATTTTCCCAAAGTTGGGGAAATTGGTGCCGATAAGTTTCTAATACGATAGGATCGCCTAATTCTGAAGGCCAAGGAGCAACTTGCCAATTTTGCAAGTTGCTATTCTGGAAAATCCCATTCAGCAATGCCTGATGCCGTCGTACCGGCAAATAAACCTCAGCGGCAATTCGTAACTGCTGGGTGTAAGGATCGAGCCACCGATCGATCGTCGCGGTATACGCTGGCACTAGAAAATGGGGAGGTTCGGGTAATCCCAGCATTTCTTGAAGCCCAGCACACAGATGTAGGTGCCAGTGGCTCTGCTTATTGGGATCGATGCAATAAATTAAGTCTCCCCCTGGCGTAAACAGGGCAATACCTTTAAAGAGCTGGGGAAGAGAGAGTGGATCTTGAGTCAAGAAAAAGCGCCAAAATAATAAAAATGAAAGAAGAAACCCTTCTTCCATTTTTAATTTTTAATTTTACATTTTTAATTGTTACACCCGACCTCGGAGGAACTGAGCCATCTCATTCGGAGTGGGCGACATTTCCAGAGCAGTCTCTTCGGTGATTCGACCCTCATGGTAGAGGTCGAGGAGGGCTTTGTTCATTGTCATCATGCCGTCAAAGCTGGAGCCTAGCATGATTCCCGTAATTTCTTCGTACTTACCCTCCTTAATGTAGTCCTTGATTGCTTCGGTATTAATCAGGATGTCGTGGAAAGCCGCACGCTTGCCATCGGTCGTTTTGCATAATCCTTGGGAAATGATCGCCACCAGAGATTCAGCGATCGCTATCTTCATCGAATGCTGTTCTTCTGCTGAGTAGAGGTTGAGAATCCGCTCAATCGTTTTCACAGCGCTATTGGTGTGCAGCGTCCCCATCACCAAGTGACCCGTTTGCGCCGCTTTGAGAGCAGTGTTAACCGTTTCTTTATCTCGCATTTCCCCAACCAGAATCAGATCGGGATCTTCCCGCAAAGCGGCTTTCAGCGCATTGTCGAACTTTAAGGTGTTCAACCCTACTTCCCGGTGCTTAATCAGCGACTTGCGACTCGTATGAACAAACTCAATCGGGTCTTCAATCGTGATGATGTGCTTTGCCATCTCCTTATTGATGTAGTCAATCATGGCAGCCATCGTGGTGGATTTACCCGAACCCGTTGGGCCTGTGACCAAAATCAATCCCTTATGGTAATGGGAAATATCCTTAAACACCTCTGGCAACCGCAGTTGCTCCAAAGTCAGAATATTGTTTGGAATCAATCGCATCACCATCGCTGGACCGCGCATCGAACCAAACACATTAATCCGGGCGCGAGAGAATTCATACTGGGTAACGCCGTCAAAGTCTAAGCGCTCTTCAAATTCCCGAATCTGAGCATCAGTCATCACCTCTCGCAACCAGCTCATGAATGTCGCTTCATCCGTCTGCGGATAATCGGTCATCTCCATGTCGCCCCGTTTGCGGTAGCGAGGAATTTCACCGACACCTGCATGAATGTCGGAAATTCCGTTTTCATGAGCTTTAACGACGATTTCCTTTAAGGTGGGCTGTCCGGGACTAGGACCTGGACCCCTTGCAGCCGTTCGAGCCACCACCGTTGCTGCTGTTGCTGATGCTGCCGAAGCAGCTGTAGCAGGGGATCGAACTCCTGTCCCCGCTGCTGGAGGAGCCGCTTTCGGTGGAGCAGATACAGAAGCTGCCCCTGCACTTGCCGCTGCATGGGGAGAGGGCGGCGCAGTCATCTGCATCGTTTGCATGGGCTGCTGCTGAGTGGAAACGGTGGCAGCTGTATCCCTAGCCGGAGGTCGCATTCCTGGCGGGGGTGGTGGGGGAACGCGGGGTGGAGGCGGTGGTGACATGGGCGGACGCTGCGGTTCTGTCATCTTTCAACTACCACTGATTGAAAATTTGTAGGAATCGTTACAAAAAAAGCTAAGGATAGCCCGCGAATACGTTCTTTTAAGATGCAAAGCGATTCGGTGGAACACGCCACAGCTTTTATTTGAGGAGCCTTAAAAACTCCTATTCCTAGTTTTCCCAAAACTTTTGGTTCGCTAACATTCAACACCAAAAATTCTCTTACCAGCTCAAAACAGCAGCAGTGGCAACTTAGCCGTCTGGCGGCGGTTTACCCGTTAGCCCTAGATGAGCTGGTTTATGAGAATACCCGTTGAAAGTTATAAGATATGTTAAGCGTACTGAAAGCGGGTTTGGTTGTTTCGCTCTGCCACTGCTTGGGCTACAAAATTGCTCGATTGGTGGAAAAGACTGAAACCTAGAACCTCTTCAAATTTCTATCTTTTGGATGATGGTCGTTTTATAAGGCAGTCTAATATAGAGCATTTGGAAAAGTTTCGCATCCATAAATCTTCTGGATTGACTGTAAATTTTGGTTAAGAACGGCTCATCTAAAGAAAAGGATTAACTATACTGATTTTCACTTAGTCGATACTAGGGGATCGATTAAAAGTCATTTTCCGCATATAAATTTGTTCTTTGACTATCAGGAGAAAAAATCGTGCAATTAAGTCACAATCAAGGTTTGGCAAAAGTGTATTCATTGTCTATGGTCAAGAGCTTTTTGATCTGGACTTTTACTTTAGGGGTTTGCTTGCTGGTGGTGGGTTTCCCCTTAGTTGTTTTGATGGTTACGGTTGGCGCTTTGTTAGCGATCGCTTTACAATCTGTACTGCCGGTTAGCGCAGTTTTGTTGGTCGCTGGAGCTTTAATTGGCGGGAATATTTTGGCAGTTGTCGCTGGTGCGGCATTGCTAACCCTAAAGGGTGTTAATCCTCAAGAAGTTCGTTGGTTGCACTGGCTGCATGGTGAAGCCAATCCGCTACATACCTCTGTCTATGCAGCTTGCCCACTAACCTGCGATCTAGATTCTTGAATGGCCTGTGAACGCTTTTAAAAAGTTAGTCTATTGTCTGCAAGAGTTCTGCGACCCGGCACCTGCCGGGTCTTTTCGTAGGAAAATGGCAAGCGTAGGATGGGAAGAGAAGCGCGATCGCGCGTCTGTCCCGATTATTCCCAATTAAGCTAAATTTCCATGCCGCCATCTCCTATCAAAGTTTGCATCACACTGGGAACCCGTCCGGAAGCCATTAAGCTAGCACCTGTTATCCAACAGTTTCAGGAATCGCTAACTTTTCAAACTCACGTAATATTGACGGGTCAACATCGAGAGATGGTCGAGCAAGTCATGCAGCTATTTGGGCTGAATGCCGACCAAAATTTAGAAATTATGCAACATCAACAAACTCTGACAGATATTACTTGTCGTAGTTTGCGAGGATTGGAAACTGTATTTAAACAGTTACAGCCTCATTTGGTAGTAGTTCAAGGAGATACAACCACAGCCTTTGCAGCAGCTTTAGCAGCGTTTTATCAAAAAATTCCGGTCGGTCATGTAGAAGCAGGATTACGCACCGACGAGCTTTTTAATCCTTACCCAGAAGAAGCCAATCGGCGATTAATTTCTCAGCTAACTCAGCTGCATTTTGCCCCCACAACCCTAGCGGTAGAAAATCTGCAACGTTCTGGCGTCACTGGCGAAGTTCACCACACTGGGAATACAGTCATCGATGCTTTATTAACCGTGGCGAAAAGTCAGCCGGATTGCCCGATTCCCGGTTTGGACTGGAGTGGATATCGCACGCTACTGGCAACAGTCCACCGACGCGAGAACTGGGGAGAACCCCTGCGGGGAATTGCGGAGGGATTTCTCCAAATATTAGATAAATTTTCGGATACTGCATTACTGTTGCCGCTCCATCGCAACCCGACTGTGAGAGAACCGCTACAAGAACTTCTCGGTAATCATCCCAGAATCTTCTTAACAGAACCGTTAGATTACGCCGAACTGGTGGGGGCGATTCAACGCTGTTATTTGGTATTGACTGATTCTGGAGGATTGCAGGAGGAAGCACCGAGTTTGGGGAAGCCGGTACTGGTATTGAGAGAAACCACCGAACGACCAGAGGCGGTAGCAGCGGGAACTGCAAAATTAGTAGGAACAGAACCCAATCAAATTCTTGCAGCGGCAACAGAACTCCTCAGCGATCGCAGTGCTTATCAAGCAATGGCAACGGCAATTAATCCCTTTGGCGATGGTCGTTCTGCTGAGAGAATATTGCAAGTTGTTGAGAAACATTTCCAAAGCTGTTAACAAGTCGCGAATTCTTAAGGAAACAGAGCATCGCCCGTGGTGGGGTCAAAGACAAATAACTGGTTGAGGTCGAGCTGTACAGAAATGCGATCGCCGGAATGACCCCGCCAATCTGAAGCTGCCTGGATATTGATCGGTACCCCAGACGCCGGTAAATTCGCCCGAATCAGTGTCTCCCGTCCCAGCGGTTCTACAACCTTCACCTCAACCATCAGCAGTGAGTGCTGTAGAGGCAAGACCCCGTCCCGACCAAAGGCTTCGGGTTCTTGTTCGTTTTTAATCTTTAATTTTTCATTTTTAGTTGTTATATGCTCTGGGCGAATCCCTAACTCTATGCCCTGTCCCTGTCTGAGTTGCAACTTGTCCTGAAGCGCTGGAGGACAAGATAAAGCCTGATCCCCCACCTGAAAAACTTCACCCGTATAAGTCGCGTGGAGAATATTCATCGGTGGATTGCCTAAGAATGTAGCAACCATCAAATTTGCCGGTCGCGCATAAATTGTTTGCGGGTCGCCAATTTGTTGAATCCGACCGCGATTGAGTACCACAATTCGATCCGCTAGGGTCATCGCCTCTACCTGATCGTGAGTGACGTAGATCGTGGTAATTCCCACTTGTTGGTGCAATTGCTTGAGTTCTGCCCTGGTATCGTCTCGCAGCTGGGCATCTAGGTTAGAGAGGGGTTCATCTAGTAAGAATACTTGGGGTTGACGAGCGATCGCTCTCCCTAATGCCACCCGTTGCTGTTGTCCCCCCGATAGCTGCTTGGGTTTGCGGTCGAGGAGATGGGCGATATCGAGCGATCGCGCGACCGTCTCTACTCGTTCCTGCATCGTTTTCGCGTCAGTCCCACGCATCCGCAGACCAAAAGCTAAATTTTTAGCAACGGTCATGTGCGGGTAGAGGGCGTAATTTTGGAACACCATCGCCACATCTCTTGCCCTAGCAGGAATCTCATTCATCAGGACATTCCCAATGTAGAGATTGCCGCTACTTTGCGTGTCCAAACCCGCAATTGTCCGCAAAATCGTGGATTTGCCACAACCGGAAGGTCCCACCATCACCCAGAACTGCCCATCCGGCACCTCGAAGGAAATATCCTCAATCGCAGTAGCATTATTAAATTTTCGGGTAATTCCTTCTAAGCGAACGTTTGCCATTGTTGTTAGAGATGAGTCAATTAGTCATTAGTTTATAGTTCAAAGCCCTAGTTTCTACTGCCCACGTTCCTCTAGCAATCTTCGTTCGCGTGGGGTACACCAAAACTCTTACTCATTAAGCATTTCAGCTTGTTATTTAGCAATTCTCATTTATTTATAAACTTCTTTCATTTTTCTTCTTTGGCGCTCTCTTCGCCAACGCGGTTCATCATAGAATGACCCAAAACCACTAATTATCACAAAGTAGGCGATCGCTGTCTCGGACTTTGGGATTGTTTTCTAAATAGTCCTGCACCCAACTACAACTGCGTGCCAGCAGATTATCGAGATCCAGATTCCACAACATCACGGTTTTGTCCTTACTGGCAGAAGCAAGAATCTTGCCATCTGGACTGAAACTCACACTGGTAACGCGATCGCTATGACCTGGGAGCGTTTTAATTAACGTGTCATCCAGTCGCCACAATTGCACCGTGTTTTCCCAGGTCGTCGTGGCTAGAATTTGACCATCCGGGCTAAAACTAACGTGAGCAACGCTATCCGTATGCCCTTTCAAAGTTCGATATAAAGAACCATCGCGCCGCCAAAGTTTAACCGTATTGTCATAACTCGCGGATGCGATTAGCTGACTATCCGGGCTAAAAGCGACATCCAAAACCCAACCACTATGTCCCGGTAAGGTTTGCAGATATTTTCCCTCGGCAGTCCAGAGTTTGACCGTATGATCGTCGCTAGCAGTCGCCAGTAATTCCCCGTCGGGGCTAAAAGCCACTGCATTAACGCGATCGCGATGCCCAGTTAAAGTTTTAATCAAATTGCCCGAAGTATCCCAAAGTTTTACCGTCTTATCACGAGAAGCAGAAGCAATCATTTTGGCATTGGGACTAAACGCCACATCCAAAACCCAATCGCTGTGCTTATTTGGCTCATTCAGGGGGTTGAGAAGCGTACCCGAGCGATTCCAGAGTTTCAACGTCTTGTCACGAGAAGCAGAAGCAATTAACTGAGAGTCGGGGCTAAAACTCACGCTATTTACCCGATCTTTATGTCCATTCAACGTAGCGATCAAAGAACCGCTTCTGTCCCACAACTTCACTGAATTATCTTGACTGGCAGAGGCAGCCATCTGACCATCGGGACTGAAACTCACATCATATATCTGATCCGTATGTCCTCTTAAAACAGTGCGCGACATATCATTAAGTCGCCAGAATTTGACAGTTTTATCGTAACTACTAGAAGCAATCGTCTGACCATCGGAGCTAAAACTAACACTTGTCACCCCATCACTATGTCCCCGCAGGATTTTCAGCAGCTTCCCGTTGCGATGCCAGAGTCTCATTGTATTGTCATTACTGGCAGAGGCAATCATCTGGCTATTCGGACTAAAACTCGCTCCAAACACCCAGTCACTGTGTCCCTGAAGAACCCGGATCGTTTGTCCAGTTTGGTAGTTCCAAAGCCTGACTGTTTTGTCATCGCTTGCTGAAGCTAACAACTGCTTATCGGGACTGAAATTGAGGTTGGTTACTTTGCCAGTATGTCCCTTGAGGATTTTGTAGGGTTGCTCGACCGTCATGGAAGCCATGTTCCAGATTGTCACTGTTTTGTCGTCACTCGCCGATGCTAAAAATCGACCATCCGGGCTAAAAGTGGCGCTGGTAACTTTTCCGTTGTGTTTCAATGTTTTCAGCAACTTGCTGGTGCGATAGTTCCAAAGCTTTACCGTTTTGTCATCGCTTGCCGAAACTAATATTTGACCGTTTGGGCTAAAGCTGACGTGATTAACCAAACTACCGTGTGCTTTGTCAATCGTTCTTAGTAAAGTACCGTCTGTTTGCCAAAGTTTTATTGTCTTGTCAGAACCAGTCGAAGCTAAGAGGCGACCGTTAGGGCTAAAACTGATGCTGGTGACGCTCTCACGATGACCTGACAAGGTTTTCAGGATCTTGCCATCGCGCCGCCAAAGTTTTACCGTTTTATCGACGCTGGCAGAGGCAATTGTCTGACCATCGGGGCTAAAGCTGACGCTCCAAACGACATCACGATGTCCTTCCAAGCGATTGCGTTCTTGTACTCCGTAGATTGCCTGCTGCATCGCCGTAACGACGCGCATTTGGGTATCGGGTTCTACCCCAACTGCACTTTCGAGGCTTTTCCCTGCCCTCAAGGCTTCAATTAAGGCATCAAATTCTTTGTAGGAGACAAAGAGCGTTTCGGAAGAAGCACTCAGGGCGGTGAGTTGAGCATTTGTTTGCGCGATCGCTGCCAGCTTTCTTTGAGCTTCGGCTCGCAGCGCAAATCCTCCGGCAGAAACTGCCAGGATTGTCATCATAATGCCGACGCCGATCGTTCGCAATTGTTGTTTCCGTGCCTGATACAGCTTTTCCTCACTTTGTGCTAATTGGGCTTTCAAGTTCAGATCGGATTTTTGACGAATCCGATCGACTAGATAATCATGAACCAATTGGTAACGGGCTTCTGACCCTTCCCAAATTACGAAAACCAAACCAGATCCTACAAGAATTTCTAAAATTAAGTCTAGTAGAGGCATTTCCCCGCCCACTGCTCTTTCCGCCTCAAGCTGCAATACGGTTGCCAGCTCTTGCTTCGTCTTCAGGGGTCGCGTTCCTTTCTCGTTCGTCAATAAAAATAAAACGTTCCAAGCCAAAGCTTCATTTTCGATACCACAATCAGCAATGACTTTTTTCAGAAATCGCTCAACCAGTTCGGCTTTCGGATTCGCTCCCAATTGCTGATACTGTTGCATTGTGGTGATTTTGTCTTCTTCTTCCTGCAATTGGGCACCCACTAATTGCAATTCAATGGGGCGCACCTCTCCCAGTTCTTCAGCCAAATCTTCCACTAACCGATTAATTAACTGTGGCTCTAAATAAAAAAATGGAGAGCGTTCGGTTAAGCTTTTAACAATCTGCCGCGCATCCGGCTTAGAAAAATTCCCCAAATAGTAGCGAATATCTTGGTTTAAAATGTCGTTATTTATGACATCTAAATACTGGAGTCGTTCGCACTCTAGTAAATAATGTAGATAGTCTTCTCGCAGAGACAAAATAACTTTTACAAAGGGAATGTTGAGGCAGTCGCGCAAAAATTCATAAAACTGCCGCCGCATCGCTGGATTAGTACAGACGAAAAAGAATTCTTCAAACTGGTCAAAAATCAGAACGGTTAACAGATTGCGATCGCTATTGTGTCGCAACTGTTCTAGGAGGTTGGCAGCAAGTAGTGTCGGCGGAACCGCAGACATTGGCATTTCTTCAGCGCGATCGCTTTCTTCTAAGATTTCCTGTAAAGATAAAGTTTCTCCGCCCGTTCTCACTTCGCTGCTATCTTCTGACTCCTGTCCGGACGCGATCGGGACGGGAAGGTGTTGGGCGTCTTCCTCCTCTAAAGGGAGTTCTGATTCCTGGTTTCTGAGTCTGAGTTCCTTCGATAATTGTCTTGCCAGCGTCCCTACCCAATCTTTATAAACTTCGATAACGACAGGTAAAACATCGCGTGCGCCGATGCTTTTGAGCTGGAGTGCTGGAACTAACCCAGCAGTGATAATTGAGCTTTTACCAACTCCAGAAGGACCGTGAATCACAATCAATTTGTAGTCATTGCGGCCGATCCGGTCAATGAGGCGAGTGACATCCTGCTGCCGACCAGAAGCAGCAATTTCCTGGGGAATCGACCCTCCCAAGCGCATATCTCCTCCAGATGTGACGCCTGGGTTCAGAGCCTGCCGGTAAGGCTGTAGGCGTCCGGCACCTGTAAAAGAACGGAACCCGTATTGATGCTCCAGGGAACGCTGCTCTTGCTTCAGTTGAAAGGCTTGCAGATAATCACCCTGCTGAAAGTAGAGCGATCGCAGTGCCTTGAGAATCCGCAAACATAAATGGGGATCGTACTGATGGTTACACTTGTTGAGCGCCTGTTCCAAGTTTTGAATCGCGGCGGTAGCTTGCCGCTGTCCCAAATGTTTCTGAGACTGTGCCAGCAGCAACAAATATAAACTTTCGTACTGAGATTGCGGGATTGAGGCAGAAGTTGTCTGGAACGTTTCTTCCGCCAGCGTTGAAAGTGCCAGAGTCGCTTGCTGATACGCTTCTATCCAATTGGACTGGTTAAGCGCCACCTCCGCCAGAAAGCCAAAATCTTGAGCCTGCTGGAGGTTTGCATCATAAGTTTGATGCAGGATCAAAGCTTTTTCTGCCAGCTCCTGCAAATCCGCCCACGCTTCCAAACGCCGCAGCACTTCACAAAGGAATGAAATAAACTTAGCAACCAGTTCTGGACGTTGAGCTTCCTCAAAAACTTCAATGCACTGCTGAAAATAATCTCTCGCTTGCTTCCAGTGCTGGCGGCTCATTTCCGGTCGCAAGTTAGCCAAACGGGTATAGCATTGCCCCAAGTGAAACAGCAGCAAACCCACTTTTAGGACTGAGTGCTGAGGACTAACGACACACAGAGAATCGGAAATCGTGGTGCTTGCCTCTTGACCCTCATTTCTGATGTTTTCCCCAGTCCGTACTTCGTGGCGCTTTGCTAACAGTTCTGAGTCTTCAGTCTTGAAATAAGCCAGACTTCGTTGATAATGGGCAATGCTTGACTGGATTTGATCGGTAGCGTAGTCATTGCGCCCCCGCACAAATTCGAGACTTGCCTGTAGTTGAGGCTCCAATTGTTGCCCGCGACGCCGCAAATCTGTTAAGGCCGACTCCAGTTCTAGGCGATGCTGGGAACCAACAACTAAATCGAGAGCGGAATGGTGCAACAACTCAAAATTGCTAGAATCTAGCTCTCTGGCAAATAGAGAGTCCGCTTTCTGCCGCAATAATTCGATTAACTCATCCCCTGACATCACAAACCGGATCGAAGAAGCTGCCCAGCTTTTGAAATCTGGCGCAAACCGAATCAGCTTTTGTAGCACCGCGTCGGAGAGCCACAACACGAGGGGGAAAGGAAACTGAGCGCGAAATTCATCGCGTACTTGATTGGTTGAGGTCAGCAGCTGATCGAGAGCGATTACCGACTCCAGCCCTAAGATCATCGCGGCGGACAATATTTCTGTTTGTCGAGACGTATTCCCTGGCTCTTCCAGCGCTTCCAAGATGGGGTTGTAAAGCGTCTTGACCGAATCTGCTAATATCACCTCGCGCACGGGAAACGGATTTTGTTCCCGTACCTGCTGCACCATCCGCTGTTGCAACAAGCTATAGTTGCAGCGCACCAAAATTAGCGAGAATTGCCCCTGAGAAAGGGCGATCGCTCTCAAGAGCGTCTTTAATGAGCGTTGGTTGTATGCATCTGCCTCTTCTGGTCGGCTCAGATCGGTCATTGCTTCTACGTTTGGCCTGCGCGTTCGATAGACAATATTCCTCTGCCAATGCTTTAGCAGTAGCGGTATTTTAAAAACGAATAGGCACAAATACTATTTTTAATCAGATGAACCGGCTTCGGAGCTGCTTAGGTTTTGCATTTGCAATTGACTGATAATTCGCCAGAATTATCGTCAGGCAGCTTTGTTATACGTGAGTTTTATGATTCCCAGAAATCGTTGATTAAAATGAGTTCCTCCACTCATTTCTGCCAAGATGTCTCTTTTCCTAGGGGCTTAAGCCAAGAGTCTTATAAAGAATCCAGATAGGGAACCATCTGGAACTGCCTACCCAGCAGGAATTTTCGGTATTGCTCCCAGCATTGGCATCCAGGAATGGTTTGCGAACCAACTAGGTTCGCAACTCCCCCTTTAGCAGAGGTTCTTGACGGCTGTTTCGGCAACTCACATCTTATTATGTAGTTATCAGAGAATAAACGATTTTTCTGATAAAAGAAAATAGTATCTGTCGTGAGCAAGAACTGAACTCTAACCGCTCCTGATACAGTCGAGTTCCTCTAATCCGAGGTAGGCATCAGCTCATCCGGAAACTTTTGCGAATGTTTAGGACAAAGTTGTACTCAAGGGGATTCCTTGCCTACTCCGGGAAGGGAACCTCTAATCTCACGCTTCTATAGCTATGCCAGTCTTTGGCTACACAGGGCAAGTAGGAAGCCAGGGAATAAGAGCGATTGGGTAGATTTCCTGGAAAGTCGTTTGGAGTACCTTACTAAAAAAGCTCCGAGCCAGACTCAGTAGACTGGAGACTCGGAGAAAATAAGCGCGAATAGAAAAGAAGAACAGATGATAAAAAGCGCGATCGCCGAGCGAGGAAAATTGATGCTTCTCTCTACTTCCCGCATCAGCAAGCTGAAAAATTCCCTTACCTCGATTAAAGCTTAGCTTCCAGAGACTTGAGAAACTCTGTGTTAACACCCGACTCGCGGGTAAGGGCGATTTTGCCGGTACGAGCAATTTCACGCAAACCAAATTTATTCAGCACTTGAACAATCGCCACCAATTTGCCTGGATCTCCCACCACTTCTAAAGTGAGCGCATCCTCCGCAATGTCTACTACCCTAGCGCGGAAAACCTGAGCCAGTTCAATCACTTCCGAGCGATTGGAGCTGGTAGCATTCACCTTCAGCAACATCAGCTCTCGTTCTACACACGGAGTATCCGTTATATCCTGGACTTTCAGTACATTCACCAGCTTGTAGAGCTGCTTGGTGAGTTGCTCGATTACCCGGTCATCTCCCGGCACGACCATTGTAATCCGGGAGATTCCGAGCTGTTCAGCTGGTCCAACAGCAAGGCTTTCAATATTAAATCCCCGACGGGCAAACAAACCGGCAATCCGAGTCAGGACTCCAGCTTCATCTTCAACCAAAACTGAAAGGGTATGTTTCATTTTATACAAAACAGGCGGAGGCGCGATGTTGCTTTCAACACGCTAAGCAATATTTTGCTTCCCTACAAGAAGCTACGTGGGTTGTAAGCAGTACGTTAGCAAAGACTTACTACCTACACGGTATGCGAAGGCAATGTTAACAGAAATTACGTTAACGAAGCTACATCTTAATGTTACTGTATAGCACCCCTTGGCTACAAAAAAACGGCTATCTCTGTATATTTAGGGATTTTTAGCCCCCGGAAAACCTTAAATCTTTTCATTGATAGATGTCTTGATTTAGCAATTTCATAATAATGGTGTAGTTCAGCTTAATTCGGAGCAAAAATACCTATGGGTTGGTTAAAAAGACTTTTTGGCATGGAAAAGCCGCAAAATGCACAAACTAATGCGGTACCAGCACCGACAGCTCAAGCTCCTGCCTCAACCGGCACTGCAAGTAGCAGCGAGACGATTCCCCCAGAGCGAGTGGGATTAACTGGAGAATATGACCAAAGCGGACTTGCCAAGCGGGTTGCTCTAGCTTTCGATCAAGATCCGGATCTGGATGATATTAATACGCTCTATGTAGCCCAAACCGGCGGCACAGTTGTGCTAAAAGGACAAGTTCCCAGCCAGCAAATTCTCAACCAAATGGTCTCGGTCGCCCGGAGTGTGGAGGGTGCCACGGGTGTCCAAACCGATCAAGTCACCATTGGCTAGAAGTTAGAGGCCTAGAAATTCGAGGCTAGAAGAAAAAATCGATAGGGTGGGAAGTGCCCACCCTACTTGGCGAAAAGCTAATCACTCACTGCTAACTGTTTTTGGGGTGTAGTAGAGCTATCTACCTGGTCTTCAGGCATCGTTTCAAGCCAGTTGAGGATAATCTGGTTAACTTCATCTGGACATTCGTCATGGGGACAGTGACCTGCATCCAGCTCAACCAACTGAAGCTTAGGGTTGATATCCCTAAACCGAGCCAGTACGCTAAAAGGAATCATTTTATCTTGCCGACCCCAAATCAAGAGCATGGGGGTGTTCAAGGTTGGCAGTAAGGTTTTGACACTGGGGCTAAATTTAGCACTGGTCATCGCTTTGAGAATGGCACCGAATGCTGCTGCCGAACCCCGATCTTGAGCAGGGCCTGCCAGAATATCTACCAGTTCGTCAGTAACAGCATTTGGGTTAGCGTAAGCGATCGCAGCCCACTTGCGGACGAAGGACGGACGCCTGACTAGATAAAAAACATTCTTAAGAATCACGGGTGAAGCCACAACACCTTTGACCCCTGCCACAACGGGGCGCAACCAGGCGGGAATTGCCTCTTCCTCCACGGAGGGATCGGGCAAACTCATCATCACAAAGCCCTTCACCATCTCTGGATGCGCGGCTGCCACTGCCAGACACACCAACGATCCTATCGAATTTCCGACTAAGACTACTGGCTGCTGAATGAAAGTCCGCCAGAAATCATAAACTTGCTCTACCCATAGATCGACTTTGTAATCTGCCTGCGCCTTCCGGGATGCCCCAAATCCCAGCATATCCAGCGCATAAACCGTGTGAGACTGACCGAGTACCGCTAGATTGTGTCGCCAGTGTCCAATGGAAGTCCCAAATCCATGCAGCAGCAATAAGGGGGTCGTCTTTTGTGTCGGTTGAGACGCCCGGATGTATGTATAGCGAGTCTGCCAACCCCGCCAAACCCAGTCTCTTTGACTGCCAATTCGATGCTGCCAATGCTGGGTCACGATCGCTTTTGCCTCAAATTAATAAGTTTTATAAACTTTATCTTTGTCTGTTGATTTCCATTTTAGTGGTTTGCTGCTAGAGCGTGTCTCATCAGGGTTTCTGAGAACTTAAGTTAACAAACCTAGACAAAACCCATGCTGTATGGCTGCACAGAAAAAGTCCCTACCCCGAACACCAGACTTACATCGTCTGCGTAAATTGCCAATCAACAGTCGTTGAGGGGGAGATGGGAGCGATCGCTTTTTGGAAGTTACGTGAACAACTATAGACAGAAACTCTCCCATACTCAGTAGAATGGCAGATACAAGGAAAGAAAAACTTGGTTTCTTTGGGAATGAAATTGAGAACGCCAGGAAGCAGCCTGTAGCCCTAGTGCGATCGCTCAAACATTCAACAACCCACTGCTATCAAAATTAACCTTATCAACTAACCGAGCAAACATAACCCTAATGCCTGTGATTGAGAAAAGACGCACTCGCGATCTACCCCAAATTAACGAACGTATTCGTTTTCCCCAAATTCGCGTCATTGACACCGATGGCACGCAGCTGGGAATTATGACGCCAAACGAGGCTATCCGCATCGCTGAAGAAAAAGAGCTGGATCTTGTCCTGCTCAGCGATAAGGCAGAACCCCCCGTTTGCCGGATTATGAACTATGGCAAATATAAATTTGAACAAGAGAAAAAAGCGCGGGAAGCTCGGAAAAATCAGCATACCGCTGATGTCAAGGAAGTGAAGATGCGCTACAAGATTGAAGAGCATGACTATCAGGTGCGAGTTAATCAAGCCGAGCGCTTTCTGAAAGCGGGAGATAAGGTTAAAGCCACGATTACGTTCCGAGGTCGCGAAATTCAACACAGCGATTTAGCCGAGGACTTGCTCAAGCGGATGGCGACGGATTTACAGGAACTAGCGGAAGTGCAGCAAGCTCCCAAAAAAGAAGGTCGCAACATGATGATGCTGCTGTCTCCGAAAAAATAGCTCAGTAGTCGGCGGTCAGTAGTCAGTGGTCAGTGGTGTGGGGAAGACCAGGCGTCGCCCGAACAGTGGTCAGTGGCAAAAAAGAAACACTGACCACTGACTACTGACAACGGACAAAATACCAATGAAACTGAACAATCGCGCTTGGTCTTGGTCCGATTGGGGTCGGGGATTACTCCAGTGGGTCAATCTTCGTCCAGAAGAAGGAGAGCGAACACTATTCATGTTCGCTTTCTATACCACAACTTCCATCGGCATCATCTGGGCAGAAGCTAGTACTGTAGCCCTTTTTCTGAAAGAGTATGGCGCAGAGCAATTGCCCCTGTTCTATATCCTCTCAGCGGGTATCGGTTCGAGCCTGGGCTTTGTCTACTCTTGGATGCAAAAGATTTTGCCTTTGCGCTGGGTAGTTGTCCTAGTAGCCTCCCTTGCAGTCATCCCCCTTGTCCTATTCCGCCTGGGATTAGATATTGTCTATTTGGCTGGCGTCACAGTCTTTCTGATGCGGCTGTGGGTGGAAGCGATTAACGTCCTCAATGACCTCAACACTTCCATTACTGCTAATCAACTCTTCAATATCCGGGAAATTAAGCGCACCTACCCCCTCATTAGTAGTGGCATCCTCGTTGCAGATGTTGTCAGTGGTTTTTCCCTCCCCCTAATCCTCGCCACCGTTGGACTGAATAACGTTTCCCTAGTTGCTGTCGTGATGATGGGGTTGGGAGCTTGTAGCCTTTTTTATCTCACCCAGCAGTACAAGCAAGCCTTTCCGGATTCTCCCGTCAGAGCCAACTTAAATCAAGAAAGCGACTTCACATCCAGGCGTCTGAGAGGCCCCTTACAGCGCTACGTCATCCCCTTATTTGGCTTCTTCATCGTCGGGCAGATTCTGTTTTTGTTAATTGATTTTCAGTATCTGAGTCAATTAGAGCTGAACTTTGACAGCAAGGAAATTGCCAGTTTCCTCGGTTTGTTTAGCGGCATCGTGGGTTTATGCGAACTAGCAACCCAGTGGTTTATCTCCAGTCGAGCCATCGAACGGCTGGGAGTATTTGTTGCCGCTATGTTGTTGCCTGTGGCAATTATTATTCTTAGCTTGGTTGCTCTCACCGGGGTTACAGGCTTTTTTCTAGGTCTGATCTTCCTCAAATTTATAGACGAACTGCTGCGCTATACCCTCATGGCTGCCCTTGGGCCGGTTCTATTCCAACCGCTCCCCGATAACATTCGCAGCTCAATCATGGCTCAGGTGCGGGGCATCGCCGAATCCCTCTCAACAGGATTTACTGGAGCGGGGATTTTAGGCATCATCAGCTTGTTAGCCTTTACCTTTCACAACCTGTCGGAGAACTCGCTGCGATCGCTCCAAAGTTGGGTGTTTGTCGCCGTTATTATTATTTTTGCCCTCCTCTGGCTGTTAATTGTTTTCCTGCTCCGATCGAGCTATGTCGGCTTGCTGGTTCAGAGCGCTCAAGGAGAACGGCTGAGCGTTTCAGATGTCGATTTGCGAGTCCTCAAGCGTGCTGTCGTCGAAACACTGGAGAAACCAGGTACGGAAGCAGATAAACGCTCTTGCATCGAACTCCTGTGCCAAATCGACTTGGAGGATGTGGGTGAAATCCTTGCTCCGCTGCTCACTCACCTCACTCCAGCCTTGCAGCGCCAGAGCCTAGAAGCAATGCTGCTGACGCCGAATCCCACTTATTTAGACCAAGTTCAGGGGCTGATTGCTCAAAAACTCAATCCAGAAGTTCTTGCTGTCGCTCTACGCTATATCTGGCTAACTCAGGAAACCCCTGATATTAGCCAGTTACAGCCCTACCTCCGCCCAAACGTAGACCCGGTGGTACGGGGAACCGCCGCCGCCTTAATATTGCGCCGGGGCACCCCGACGGAGAAAGCCGAAGCGACCAATACCTTGCGCCGGATGCTGACTCATCAACGGGAACGGGAACGAGTCATGGGTTGTCGAGCGCTGGGAGAGGCAGATTATTTGCAGGCACTGCGACTTTATATTCCTAGTTTGTTACAAGATGAGTCTTTGCGCGTGCGCTGCGCCTTGCTAGAGGTAATTTCCTCAACCCGTTTACACGAATACTATCCGGCTCTGGTGCGAGGGCTTTACTACAAATCTACCCGCGAAGCCGCTCTAGGTGCGATTGTGCGTTTAGGAGATGAAGCGATTCCGATGCTGGTCGAGTTAGCACAAGATATCCACAAACCAGATTTGGTAAGGCTACAGGCTTGGAGTGCGATGGGTCAAATTGGCACGCCGGAAGCCCTCAATCAGTTGGTGGCTCATCTAAAAACCGGCTGGGGGACTACGCGACGCAACATCCTGCGGATTCTGCTCAAAATGCCCCACGAAACCGGAATCGAGGGGGTTCTCGACCGCTTAGGTCGCAGCGGTGTTGAAATGTTAATTGAGCAGGAAATGCTGTTTGTCGGACACTTGTATGCTGCTTTAGTAGATTTGTCAGCGGATGAACCAATTGAATCTTTTTTCGCCTCAACACGAGAAGCAAACCAGTCAGCGCTCTCATTGCTACAACGGGCACTTCTGGAAGAGCAGTCGGATGTGATTGAGCGGTGTTTTTTGCTGATGAAGTTTCTTTATCCGGCTAGCTCGATTCAAGCAGCAGCGTTTAATCTCCAATCTGATTCGCCGTCGAATATCGCGCTGGGGTTGGAAATTTTGGATAATACTCTAGATATCGCTAAGAAGCGATCGCTTGTGGGAATTCTCGATCGGCGACCAGAGAAAGAAAAACTGCAAAACTTGGCAGAGATGTTTCCTTATCAACCGATGATTCAGAGCGATCGCCTGCGTCGGTTGCTGGATTTACGTCATTTTCTGTCAGACTGGCCTTTAGCGTGTTGTTTTCATGCAGCACGTCAGGCGAAATGGAGTCTGACGCCGGAACAGACGCTGGTGTGTCTGCGCCATCCCACCGGCTTTGTGCGGGAAGCAGTTTTGGCTTATTTGAGAGCCGCTGCACCCCGCGCTTTGCAGGAAATGTTGCCCGTCCTGAAAAATGACCGCGATCGCCTTGTCGCCGCCCAAGTTCAGCAGATGATGGCAGAACTGGGACAATAGAGGGACTAGAGACTCTGGACTCTGGATGATTACCCTAATGACGATGGGCTGTTCTCAAGTCTAAAGTCTAAAGTCCAAGGTCTAAAAGTCTAAAGTCTAAAAGTCCAAAGTCTAGAGTCTAGATTCCGATGTTAACCAGCGTTGAGCGCCTATTATTTGTCAGAGGCGTCCCGATTTTTCAGGAACTGCGGGATGATTTTCTGGTGCGGCTGGCTTCTGTGATGGATGAGCTATCCTTTCCAGCGCATCATACGATTTTTACCGAAGGACAAGAGGGGCGATCGCTCTATATTGTCGTTTCTGGTAGGGTACGGGTTCATTTTGGCGGTCGAGATTTGGCGCACTTAGAGCAGGGAGCCACCTTTGGGGAGATGTCGTTGTTTGATGCTGAGCCGCGTTCGGCTTCGATTACGACTTTGGAATCTTGCGAGTGTCTGATGCTGACGCAGTTGCAACTGTATGATGCGATTGACGAGACGCCAGGAATCGCGGTGAACATCATTCGTTTGCTATCCCGTCGCATCCGCGAACTGAACAACAAGATCAATGTTTATAAGGCGGAAACTCAGGAAGCAGATTTAAGTAAGGCGGGAAATTTGGGGGGATGAACCGCTAAGCAAGAAGAAAAAGCAAGGAAAAGACGCGATCGCATTTATTAGCCAAATTCTTTAACAGCTTAGTTCATTCTCTGTACTGGCTTCCAACTATCCAACGATTTCCGAATTGAAGTTAATTCATCCATATATTCATTCAGTTGAGCTTTCCGCTCCTTTAAACTTGTCACAATTCGAGGGGGATTTACTTCCGGTTTTTGGGGTTCGGTTGCCAAATGTTTTAGCTCATTCCCTAATGCTTGAATTGGCTCATTAGTTAACGTCTCTGTACTTTGGGAAGCTGCCTTTTCTTGAATATTTTCAGTTTCTACTTCCCCGCTTACAAGACGGGTATTCAGAGAATCTTCTATTGCTTTTGCAGCTTTATTGAGTTCTGCCAAAACTCCATTCAGAAGATTCCAACCTGAATTTTCAATAATTGTTTGAAGCACGATTTCTTGAATAACAGGAATTCCGCTATCTCTTAGAACTTTTGGCGCAATTTCTATAGGCTGGGGAACTCTAAATTCACCTTCCTCAGTTTCTTCTATATAGTTCCCTAAAAATACTTGGACGAACTCTTTTGTATGACTGCTAGTTGCTGTGCTGTTTTGAATCAGTTTTGCTAAAAGTCCTTTTCTAGAATTTGCCGAATAGATAATCGGACTTGAAACACCTAAGCCAATTAACTTTTGTTTCCAGATTTCAATAACTTCAGAAACGTCTATAGATGTCTTTGTCGGCTCAACCTCGTTAATAATAAAGAAAATCTTCCCTTGGTCTACTGCTAAGATTTGGCGATAATTATCTATTACTTTTTTTAAAAAAACGGATGCAGAATCATTCTCAAAATCCTTTTCGTTTAAAATAAACAAGATCGCATCAATATTTTTTAAGGTTTCTAATATTATCTGCTCCTGGTTTTTTTTCGGGGTGAATTCTACAAATATTTGCTCGTTTTCAACAGGCAGATCGCTTAGAGTAAAGCTAGCTAGAGAGGAAAGTGTACTAATTGCTTCAATTGGATGTTCTATTTCAAAGCGGATAGTTTTATCAGGATTCTTTTGATTCCGAATAACTTGAATATGCTCCAGGAATTTTTGGGCAATTTCGACTGCATCACCAGAAGCGATCGCAACAGGTTGCCGATGTCCTTCTCGATACTCTAGCAATCTATGCACTTGTCCAGAGTCAATATGTCGGATATCGGTACGGCAGACGGTAATCGCTTCAGCTTCACTTGGTAAAATATCTGCGCCTATTAAGGCATTCAAGAAAGTGTTTTTGCCTGCATTCAGAGGAGCAATAACTGCAACTTGATACTTCTGCTCTTTTAAAGCATATAACGCTTGAGTAATGTCATTTTCGATGCGTTGTAACGCCTTGGTATCGTCTTCCTCCCCTTCGCGTGTTGCTCGAATTTCTTGAAGGGACTGTAAGAGTAGCCTACCTGTGATGTAAATGCTGTCGTGTGCTGCTTGAAACTGTTCAGAAGACATAGCAATCGTCCGCCGAAAGGGGCTAGCGTAAGTTAGCTAAAGCTTACATCAGCTGAACGCAGAAGAAACAAACAAGAGTGACAGTTGCGATAGCGAAACGCTGACTTGTCAGTTCGCAGGCTACTACACGCTCAAGCATTGCAGACACAAGTCGCGATCGCGTACAGCCCTTTGGGCATGAAAACAGCGAAGCGAGGCTTTAGTCTAGCGCCAACCTGTCGGTTCGCATCCGTCCACCCATCTTTTTTACGTCTCGCTTGGCTCCTTCCCCGCTAGGGAAAAACGAAGACAATGCTTTAGAAATCGAGCCGGAATCTCCGGACAGCCGCCAAAATGAAGATGGACGTAAGAAGCATGAACGTGATGCACTGCCCATCCCTCACTGGTAACAGGACTCTTGGGATCGTACCCCCGAATTTGAAAAAGTGGCGCTTCCGGTTCCTCAGTTAGGTGAGAACGGTGAAACTCATGCCCCCAAACGGTTCCCCCAGCCGGGAGGAGGGGACTTTCTTGCAGCGCGATCGCTTGCCGATACCCTAAACTCAGGCGCGAACTCATGGCGGCTGTGGTGGGTAAAACTCCTACCATTGGGTAAGAATTTCCCTCAAAATCTACAATTTTTTCAGACAAATACATTAAACCGCCACACTCGGCATAAGTGGGCATTCCCGCCAAAATAGCCTTCCGCACTGCATCACGAGTCGCGGTATTTTCAGCCAAGTTTTGGGCAAAAACTTCCGGGAAACCACCCCCAAAATATAATCCTTGGATGCCTTCTGGTAAGCTTTTGTCCGTCAGCGGACTCCAAAACACCAATTCTGCTCCCAGGGATGCAAGTATATCTAGATTGTCTTGGTAATAGAAGCTAAAAGCGCGATCGCGGGCAACCGCAATTTTTAAGGGATCGAGGATATCCCCTGAAGGCTGGGATGAAGGATGAATTAATTCTATTTGTTGCCTTTGTTCTACCTTGAGAAGTGGCAAGAGGTGTTCCCACTCAAAGCAACTGTCTCCCAAATCCGCAAGCCGATCGATTAAAGCGTCCATCTGAGACAGCTCTGCGGTGGGCACCAAGCCCAGATGTCGGTCGGGAATGCTGATATTCTCTTGCCGCCGCAAAATGCCTAGAACGGGCAACTGCAAGGGTTCTAGAGCATCTTTGAGAAGTTGCAGGTGGCGATCGCTTCCCACCCGATTTAACACCACTCCAGCAATCTTGATTCTAGAGTCAAAAGAACGATAGCCATGAGCGATCGCTGCCACCGAACCAGATAACCGGCTGCAATCTAACACCAACAGCACGGGTAAATCCAAAAGCCGCGCAATATGAGCCGTACTTCCAAAGTCAGTGCTGAGTGCAAAATTTTCCGTTTCTTGCTCAAGATTTAACTTTTCATTCTGAATTCTCTTGACTCCGTCAAATAGCCCCATGACCCCTTCCACGAGGGCATAGTCGCTTCCGTAACGATGAGCAAGAAAAGACTGCTGCACGTAAGTTTCAGAGGTCAGTACCGGGTCTAAATTCCGGCAAGCACGACCAGTCACGTACGTGTGAAACATCGGGTCGATGTAATCTGGCCCTACTTTAAAAGATTGAATCTGGTAACTCCGACGACATAAAGACGACAGCAGGGCGAGCGTAACTGTCGTTTTGCCCACCCCGCTGCGTTCTCCGGCGATCGCTAATGCCATATTTACTCATTGCTTGTTGTTCATCGTTCATCTATGTTGCGATGAACAGTTGCTATGAACAATGAACAATTCGCGATTAACCATTCGCGCTCGCTAATTTGAGAATTGCCGCCGTGATCGCCATACTTTCTACGTAAAGCATATCCCGGCTCCAACGCCGTAACTGCTGACTTAACAAGAACTCAGCTTTTTGGTCAGACATCGGCGTTACCTGTTGAATCCGGCAAGCTTGGGCACCACCACCTGCCTCCATCCGCATACAACCCGTCGTTTCGGAACACAAAACCGTACAACAGTCTGCATCCAGGTTCGTCGAACTCAGACGTAGCGCAATCAAGTCACCCGGTATATCGCCCCAGTCAGCAGTAGGAATCCCTGCCAACTCCGCTTCTATTGTCCGCTGATCGGGAGCAACAAATTCAATCCGCTTGATGTCATAATCACCGCCTTCTTTGGTATATGAAACGGGGTGCCACTGCAACCGGCTCGCCAGCCAACCAATAAACATCAATGCTTGGTCAGGATTGCCCTTTTCATAATTAATCGTCACCTTATCCACTTCCTTAAGAGCCTCGCGGCGCTCTGGTGGATCGAAAGCTTCAGCGGTTAATTCTTGCCACGGAGCCAGCCGACGCCAATTGAGGTCGGCAACCGGAATGCCTTGTTCCAGAAGGGTTTGTACCCGCAGTAAATCATCCTGTGGTTCGTTGAAAACACAGGAGTCAACGATCACAGAATTGCAGACTGCTGCCAGCCGCTTAAACAGAGCATCATTGGGATCGGGCGTACCCTTCCACCAGAGAAACTTAGGCAGACCGCCGATTAGCAACCCACTCACAATCCCACCGATACGTTCCAAAGCTTCGGCGGTGCCTTGCAGAGTAATGTATTCGCAGCAGATCAGCGTATTATGACTTTGCTTTTGAATCGGGCAATAGGCTGAGACTTGGGCAGTCACGCCTTCATCTTCCCCAGAGACGGGACACAGGGCAATGATGCGACAGGGGTTAGCGGCAGCGATCGCATCCGCAATTCTAAAGCTATCTGAGGAAGACTGCTGACCATTACTGGCATCTGCCTCTTTTGTATTCCCATCGGAGCGCTTCTTTGCTTGCTCTACTCGCAGTCGGTCGAGGATTCCGGCATCCGTCTTGCCCGTTACTGGCAGTCCATAAGCTTTCTGAGCCGTCTTGATCGCCGCCTCTGTCAGCGGGCCATCAATTCCATCGATCGGGCCTTTGTAAAATCCTAAAGCTGCCAACAGCTGCTGAGTTTCCTCCGGTTCGTAAACCACAAAAGTAAATGTGGTTGCCCGCGTAGCCATCGGAGACTCGCCATTATCATTGTCGCTATTGTAGCTTTGCCAAATTTGATGCAGTTCCGCCTCAATTTCTGTCATTGAGACATCTTTGGGCGGTTGTATTGAAACAATCGGAAGAGATTGTGTTGCCATATTCAGTGATTGAAGAAAAGGTAATTGGTAAAAAGGTAATTGGTAATTGGTAAAAAGGTAATTGGTAAAAAGTTTTAAGTTGTAGAGACGCGATTTATTGCGTCTGAGTTTTGAATGGAAGAGTTTCTTCTAACTTCAAACTCAATACTTACAACTCTGATTACCCATTACCGATTACCCATAAACCAACTACAATCTGCGCCAGCGGCGTCCATCTTGATTAATCAAGAATTCTGCTTCCTCTGGCTCCCAGGTTCCCGCTTCATACTGGGGAACCGATGCTGGGTCAGTGCTTGCTTCCCAAGCGTTTAATGCCGGTGTTACGACACGCCACGCTTCTTCCACTTCATCAGCTCTCGTGAACAAAGTTTGGTCGCCTAACATACAGTCGATTAACAGCCGGTCATAAGCATCGGACGTTGCCATCCCAAACGAGGAACCATAGCTAAAGTCCATATCTACCGAGCGCGTCCGCAGTTCTGTTCCCGGCATTTTGGCTTCAAAACGCAGAGAAATTCCTTCATTCGGCTGAATCCGCATCGTCAGCACATTCGGACTTGCTTGCTGGGCGGCAGATTGAAAGATTAAGAAAGGAACTTCGCGGAAGTGGATGGAAATCTCGCTGACCTTCTTGGGTAGACGCTTGCCGGTTCGCATATAGAAAGGAACTCCTTGCCAGCGCCAGTTATCAATTAGCAGCTTCATCGCTACATAAGTTGGCGTCGTGGAGTTGGGGTTGACCCCCGGTTCTTCTCGATATCCAGGCACCGGCTTACCCTTCATCCATCCAGCAGAGTATTGACCCCTAACCGCTGATAATTCCAGGTTATGCACGTCTGCCAGGTGAGTTGCTTGCAGAACCTTCATTTTTTCGGTGCGGATACTATCGGCATCTAGGGAATTGGGCGGTTCCATTGCCGTGAGACAGAAAGTCTGCATCAGGTGGTTCTGCATCATATCCCGCAAGGCTCCGGAGCTTTCGTAGTATCCGGCACGGTCTTCGACGCCTACGGTTTCTGCCACCGTAATTTGAACGTGATCGACAAACTGTCGGTTCCAAATCGGCTCAAAAATTGCGTTAGCGAAACGGAAAACCAGGAGATTCTGAACCGTTTCTTTACCCAGATAGTGGTCGATGCGGTAAACCTGTTTTTCTTGGCAAACCTGCTGCACTACGCGGTTTAGGGCTTGGGCGGAGTTGAGATCCCGTCCAAAAGGTTTTTCAATCACCAGACGGGTTTTCAGTGGGTCATCGAGCATACCCGCCGTACCCAATTGGCGAAGCGCTTCTGGGAAGAAATTTGGAGAAACGGAGAGGTAAAATACGCGGTTTCCTCGCGTTCCGCGCTGACCATCCAATTCTGCTAAGAAGGCTTTCAGTCTCTGGTAACTTTCGGGCTTGTCAATATCACCAGGGCAGTAGTATAGACCTTGGGCGAAGTCGTGCCAGAGTTCTTCTGAGCCAATCCCATCGCTAAATTCTTCGATCCCCTCGCGCATCTGCTCCCGGAAGTAGTCGTGGCTCCACTCCCGACGCGCCACGCCGACAATGGTCATTTCCGCTGGCAGGCGTCGTTGCAGCTTCATCTGATAGAGAGCTGGCACGAGCTTCCGTTGCGTCAAGTCTCCGGATGCCCCGAAGATTACCAATATCTGCGGCTCTGGTATCCGTTCCTGCCGCAACCCAACACGTAAAGGATTTTCTAGCAGTGTGACCATAGAAGGATAGTTTTGAATTTTGAATCTTGAATTTTGAATTTTGAGTTTTGAGCTTTGAGTTTTAAATTCCTAGCTGAATTGATAACTTTGAATTATCAGACCCCTTTCTTAACTTAAAACTCAGCACTCAAAACTCAAAACTTTCTTACACGGGTTGCAGATGTTTGATTTTCTCTTCCAAGGATGCGGTTAGAGATTCAAAGGGCTTCACAAATTTCTCAATTCCTTCGACTAGCAATTCGTCCATCACTTCGTCTAGATTGATGTCGATGTCGGGGTCTTTGAGACTTTCAATCAGCTGATAGGCTTCTTCCACCCCAGTTTCAATGCGAGAAGCAACGTCGCAGTGGTCGGCGCAGGCTTCGATGGTATTCGGTGGCAAGGTGTTTACTGTGTCTGGGCCAACCAGCTCATCCACATACATGACATCGCTGTAGCTGGGGTCTTTGGTGCTGGTACTTGCCCACAACAACCGCTGGACATTTGCACCTTTTGCTGATAGGGCTTTCCAGCGATCGCTCTTAACGATCTCTTTGTACTTCTGGTAGGCAATTTTGGCGTTAGCGATCGCGATTTTGCCCTTAATTGCCGTCAGTTCTGCCTTTTTCTCGATTCTATCCACGCCTGCTTTCAGCATGGCATCAATACGAGCATCAATATTAATATCGATGCGGCTAAGGAAGAAACTCGCTACCGAGGAGATTCTGCTGATGTCTTTGCCTTCCGCTGCCCGCTTTTCTAAGCCGCGAATGTAAGCCCAAGCGGTCTCAACATAGCTCTCAACGGAGAATAGCAGCGTCACGTTGACGTTGATCCCCTCTGAGATGACTTGCTCGACGGCTGGCAAACCTGCCGTAGTGCCGGGAATCTTGATCATGACGTTATCTTTACCGATTTCTTGGTAATAACGCCGAGCTTCCTCAATCGTGCCTTGGGTGTCGTGGGCGATGTTTGGCGGTACTTCAATACTGACGTACCCATCCAGACCTTCAGAGGAGTCATAGACAGGGCGGAGGATGTCGCAGGCATTGCGGATATCCTCAAACACCAAGGATTCGTAAATCTTTTCAACGGGCAATCCAGCTTTGATCCCGGCTTCAATATCGGCGTCGTAGATGGCATTTCCAGCGATCGCTTTTTCAAAGATGGCTGGATTAGAGGTGATCCCGCAGATCCCTTTATTCTCAACCATATCTTTGAGTTCGCCGCTTTGAATCAAATCACGGGTCAAGTTATCCATCCAGATACTCTGACCGTATTGTTTGATCTCTAATAGATGATTGTTTGGCATATCTGTCATTTTTTGGCTCCTAACAATTGTCTTTGTAACGCTAGATCGAGAATGTTCCCGTTGAGCAGCTTGAAAGGTCAATGCGGGAATTTTTCAAGAAAGCAAAACCTTATTGAGGCACGCGCGATCGCGCGATCGCGTTTTTATCCTCATCCCATGCCCGTTTCTGAATAAAAGATTCCACCAAGGTGACATCTTCTTTGCTACCGATCAGCAATGGCGATCGCGCATGAAGGGCATTTGGCACTACGTCCAAAATCTCTTGCGTACCCGTACTTGCTCGACCCCCGGCTTGCTCTATTAAAAAGGCTAAGGGAGCCGATTCATACAGCAACCGCAATTTTCCTTCTGGTTTTTTCACAGTACCGGGGTAAAGGAAAACACCTCCTTGGAAGAGAATCCGGTGAATATCGCCCACCAGCGCCCCGCCGTATCGAGCCGTATAGCCTTCCTGTCGATGAACATAGCGGATATAGTCTCGCAAGGGTTCTTCCCACTGCCAGAAATTTCCCTCATTGACACTATAAATAGAGCCGTGATTGGGAATCTGAATGTTTTCACTCGAAAGGATAAACTCGCCTAAGCTGGGATCGAGGGTGAAAGCATGAACCCCAGTACCAATCGAATAAACCAGCATCGTGCTAGGCCCGTATAGCACATAACCTGCGGCGATTTGTTTGCGCCCGTTTTGCAATAAATCACCGCCGGTTTGATTTTCATCCGTTCCTTCTTGTTGGCGAATTGCGAAGATGGAACCCACGTTGATATTGATATCTACATTCGAGGAGCCATCAATCGGGTCATAGAGCAGGGTATAGCGCCCGATGGGGCAATTTTCGGGAATATAGTAAGGCTTCTCCATTTCCTCGGATGCCAAACGGCAGACTAAACCGCTTTGCTTAAATACCGAGATAAATACGTCATTGGCATAGACATCCATCTTTTTGACGGATTCCCCTTGCACATTCACATCACCCGTAAATCCCAGCACGCCTTCGAGTAATCCTGCCCTGCTGAGTCGTCGCGCAATCAACTTTGCCGCGAGGGCAATGCGATTCATAATCGCGCTCAAGTCCTGGGCATCTGCCGAAAAGCTGTGGAGTTGCTGCAAAACGTGACGAGATAGCGTTGTGCAGTCGCGATCTAGGGCTTGTTCCTGAACGACGAAAGGCTGTTCCACGTTGGACATAGTTTTCGTCCTCCCTTTCAATAAATGCTTTGTTAACAGGGCAGCTCTCATTGAGCTACTGCCCCAACATATCAAGACCTGGTCGCTCTACCTTCTATCTTAGGGAGCCATTTCTCAGGATGGTGTTTAACTTTATATCAACTAAAGAAATAAAATCTTTAGACGCGCTTTATTGTCTAAAAGGCAACAAGGCTGAAATTAGATAATTACCGCTCGCAATCCAAAAAAACAAGATGGGAGAATACAAACGGATCGGAATCCTGACCAGTGGGGGTGACTGTGCGGGGCTAAATGCTGTGATTCGGGCAGTTGTCCGCTGTGCAAATGGTAAGTACGGCTGGGAAGTGTGGGGGATTTGCCGGTCTACGCTGGGCTTAATGAGCAGTCCGCCAGAAGCAATCAAGCTGGAGTTTGATAAGGTAGACCACTTGCTCACGATGGGCGGTACAGTGCTGGGAACGACGAACAAAGGAAATCCCTTTGCGTTTCCAATGGCGGATGGAAGTTTGCGCGATCGCTCAGAAGACATTATTGCGGGCTACCATCAACTAGGCTTGTCAGCTTTAATTGGAGTTGGCGGGGACGGCAGTTTAGCGATTCTCCGAAAACTCGCGCAACAAGGCGGGATCAACTTAGTCGGGATTCCCAAAACCATTGATAACGATGTTGGTAGCACTGAGCGTTCTATCGGATTTGATACCGCCGTCAACATCGCCACCGAAGCCCTCGACCGATTGCACTTTACTGCGGCTAGCCACAATCGAGTCATGATCCTGGAAGTGATGGGGCGCGATGCCGGTCATATTGCCCTGAATGCGGGGATCGCCGGTGGAGCTAATGTGATCTTGATCCCGGAAATTCCTTACACCATTGAAAATGTCTGTCGCAAAATTCGGAATCGTCAAGCGATGGGAAAGAATTTCTCGATCGTCATTGTCTCAGAGGCGGTTTGCACGGCTGAAGGCAATCCAGTTAAGAGTATGGATCGATTCGGGGAATGTCGATTAGGCGGAATCGGGCAGTATTTGGCAGAGGAAATTTCGATTGCTAGTGGTGCAGAAACCCGCGTGACTGTTTTAGGTCACGTTCAGCGAGGGGGACTGCCTTCGCCCCTGGATCGGTTACTGGCAACTGCCTTTGGGGTGGCGGCGGTCGATCTGATCGCTGAGGAAAAGTACGATCGCGTTGTTACCTGGCAAAACCGCGAGATTGTCAGCGTGCCAATTGCTGAAGCGATTGGACAATACAGAGCCGTCGATCCCCACGATACTTTGGTCAAGACTGCCAGAGGTTTGGGGATTTGCCTTGGAGATTAAAAGACTAAAGTTCTGCGATCGCGGTGTAGAAATATTTAACAGAGCAATCTGCGATCGCGAAGCTTTCTGTTTCGCTCTACCAGCTTAGAGACTTAACTTAGGAACTTAACGAGCCGCCGGATTCTCCACCGCCACGACTCGTCTCTTGTGTGAGCCATCAGCATCAATTCTGCTCGGTGTTGAGAACCGGTGGCAATGCGCGACAAAACCAGCACAGTTGTCCTTTTTTAGGAGTGTTTTTCAAACAACCATGCTGATTTCGCCCTATCTTTCCTTAAAATCTGCTTCGCCTCGCGCCGCCGCGATCGTCCTCCTTGGGTCGTGCTTTATTCACTCTAAGCTGACGGCCCATCCATTCAGCCCCATCTAATTCGGTGATGGCTGCGTCTTCTTGGGCATCATCTGTCATTTCAACAAAAGCAAATCCGCGCATACGTCCCGTTTCGCGGTCTGTCGGTAAGACAACTCGCTTCACCGCGCCGTACTCTGCAAAGACTGCTGTCAAATCTTCTTCGGTCGCTTGGTAAGACAGGTTTCCAACGTAAATGGTCATGTGGATCGATAAAGCTGAACGAGGAACTAAAGTTCAGAACCCCTAGATGGCTAGATGTGACCCATAATGCCAGGTCAAGACTTATTTACCAATGGTGAATTTTCATTAACCCAGCCCACAAATGTGGCTGCACGAGTCCCAAATCCGACCATTAATAGGACTGAACTTTTAGGTTTCGTCCTATCATAGCCTACTAATTTCATTGTGGGAGAGGATCTAGGATACACGCTGAGCGGTTCTCTAATTATTAAAATTCCCTGACTTTTAGCAGTGGCTCAGAAGACATTGCCCAAGGGAGAATTTCAAAGATTAGGGAGGCTAAATTTCCCAGAAAAATCGACCGAGCCGCTGCCAACTTTCCAGCCGTCTTTATCTTTAGCCTCCTTCAGCTTTCGATGCCAAGTTAGTCAATAGAAATTGACTGTGGGCCACTACCTTTGCCGTTACCACTGCCGTTGGAAGAAGCCGTAGGGGAAGGAGCTACACCTGCCTGTCCGTCAAGCCAGGTTTTCACGGGGTCATCATTCAGGTTGATGCGGAGTAAACCAGAAACCAATCCGCCTAAGAAAGCGCCTGGGTGCTGAGTGAATTCTTTAAAGAGCGGGGTTAGTTCATCGAGAAACATTGAGAGTCTCCTGTTGCTGCCTGATAGTAACTGCTGTCTATCTGTCGATCGTAGCGTGTCCGATTGCGGGTATTGGTATGGGAAGATGCGATCGCTTCTTCCCAAAAACAAGGTTTACGCCTCTAGCCAGACTTTTGGTCGGAGAATAAGCACTTATCCGAGTCGCACCCAGCGGGACCGACTTCCATCAAATAGCCTGAATCGTAGCGACTTAAGGCAGCATGAAAATTTTCGGTCTGGCGTCGCTTTTCGACTTCCTGAACTATCTGCTCATACTGCTCTTTGGCGATTGGCTCAAACGGCAAGCGCGGAAACGTCTGATGATCGTCGAAGCGAGCTAGAAGTGCTGCTGAGATGTAACCCTCATCGTCTCGGATTGCTTCGTAAATCCGAGTGCCTAACGCTTCGATCTCGCTCTCGCGCAACTCGATGGTCGCGGAGGTGTTGTGACGCACAAAGAATTTTTGAACTTGCATATAAAAATCCATTTGCGCGAGAGCGTTAAACTTGCCAATCTCGATTTGATCGGCTCCCGGTAAATCCGCCCAAGCGACAGCAACGGGGATTTCTACTAGCCATTCCGAGCATCTGGGATCGAAGGGATCGTTCAGGAGATTGCCGTTTTCATCTTTATCAGACTGAGACGGAATCACGTTGTACCCGTAGTCAATACACGCCAGAGCAACTGGGTCATTCTTTCTGAAGGTGATCCGGCGCAGAAAACGTTGAGCTTTTGGCGGATGCCAGCCGGGTGAAGCGCCTGTCAGCAAGGATTTTGTCCCGGAAGGCTGAACCGTGGTGCAGCGGTTGGGGCGTTTGATGCCGTGGCGATCGCAATAATCCCACACTACTTGATGCACTGTTTCCCGCCAGCGCGTCAGATATTCCTGCTCCTGTTTCTTAAAGCTTAATCCTGCCTCTGTTTCCGGTCTCCCTGCTTCCCACCAGCGCAACCAATCCACACCAAAGGCATTCACAAAGAAATCAAATAATCCTGTGAAAGAAACTCCCACAATTGGATCGAGTTCCCGTGACTTTCGATAGCGTTCTTCGGCAAATTCGTGATTGAGCAGTGAGGCGACTGATAATGCTCCAGCCGTGAAAGCTTCCTCTTGTTCTTTATAGTTATGTGGGTCAATTTGATTGAGATGAACCTCCGAAAGGTTGCAGTGGAAGTTTGAGCCGATGATTTCCGGTTTTGTTATCCACTATTTCTAGTGGTCTCGGACTATATCTTCACCTGGTCTAGGTGGAGGGCGCTATCTGACCATTATTGGTTTCCCGCAGGTCTAGTCTCTGAACCTTCTCCAGCTCTGGGGCTACCTGCCTTACATCTGGAGCTTGGCTGCTGATTACCTTGCACCTTTTTGGGTGTTTAGGCTTCCAGCAATTCACCCTCTGACTATCTAACCTGTTCCCAGGTTAGGCGGCAAAATCTAAGCTACCGCAAGGATTCAAACCAACACGAGCTAATCGATGCTCTATCTCATCAGGAGATAGGTCGGGGTAGTGTTCTCCTAACCACTGTTCAGCCTTAGCTTGACTATAAGCTTGCAGAAAATCAGTTTTCAGCTCAGGGGTTTCTAATAGATCGCAGTTGGCTCTTGCTACTGCTTCTCCTGCCCATTGAATTGCGCCTTCCCCGGAATAATGCTGCTGACGAACAGAGGCAAGGCATTCTTCTAGAGTGGGTTTGTGGTGGAAAACTCTAGTGTGATTTGCCATGCGAAGCGCATCCCGTTCTGGATCGATGCGCCAGTTGCCGTTTTCATCTTGCTGCCAAAGATTGCCTTTCGCGTCGGCAAATTTTTCATCATCGCTAGAACCTTGCCTCATTCCAGCTGAGCGCCTGACGTTGCCAGCAACCACGACAACGGCGGCTTCATCTATTAATAAACAGCACTCAACCGAATTCAGACGCCTTCCTAGAGCTTTATTTAAAATTGACGCGCAACGTTCGTAAAGACCTGACAACTTCACCGGATTGGCAACGCCACCAAAGCCTTTGAGGGGTTCTCCAGCTGCTCGGACATCGCTGAGGTCGATGGATACCTGTACTTCTGCTGTGAAGCGCTCATCGCTCGATAATTCCAGCAAAGTTTGATAAGACTTAACCCAGCCTTGGCGACTGTCTCCGACGTAAATTTTGACTTTTTCGCCCTCTACTTTCACTTCTGTCAGTTCGCGGCGCTGCAACGCAGGAGTAGAGCCAATCTCACCTTGTACCGTCACCACAAGGCGATTGCGAATTTGTGGCAGTTGATTAATGTATTTTGGTTCGAGAACGGCTCCAGTGCCACACCCCATCATTGCCAAATCCATCATCAGACCGAAGGCACGCCAGTCTACTACATTGGTGCTGGTGCAGTTGTAGGCTCCTGAGAAGTTTTCGGGTCTTTCAATCCACTCGCTGCCGCCCACCCACAGCCAACGTCCAGAGGCAAGAGCTTTCATCTGGCGCTGCATGCGATCGATCGTGTCAGCTTCTTTAGGGGTGAGCTTGCCAAGCTTCGTCAACGCCCTAATCGTGCGATCGCACACTTCATCCCAAGTCTCGCGCCCCGATTGGGTGCGACGGCTGTACGTCCTAAAAAATACAGGATTCGCAGCCGGTGCCGTTTCAGGAAACCGGCTCGTCTGGATTACTCGCTCAAGCTCTCGAACCATAGGTCAAGTCTGATTGGTTTTGGGAAAATTCACAGATCACTTACTATACGCGATCGCAGATATGGGGTCAAAGCTTGAAAAATCGAGGAAATTGCGCTATCCGTGTGGCTTTCTAGATAAAATTGGTACAGTAAAATATCCCATTGAGCGGCTCAATTGGTCACAGTCGTAATACTTAAAAGCTCGTCAAAAGGCAAAAATTAAGGGCGATTGTCAGCCGCCCTTTCCCATCGTTTGAGATTACTGTCTTGCTTTCAATTGCCTTTTTGAGAGGCGGTGCAAAAGTTCAACAGCAAACTTATTTTACGAGCGCAATGGACAGGATCTTCCCAGTTACAAATACTCCCTGTCGCAGTCATTTCGCTCATCAAATCGGAGGGTAGCAAGCTGCAAAGTTACCAGATTGCGATCGCGTTAATTTTTCCAAATCCGTTAAAGGAGCGCTAGGAAACGGCAATTAAACAACTCAAGATACTAAACTGATATTTTGGAAAATGGGTAATTGGTAATGGGGATGAACTCTTGACGATGATGCTTGCTCCCTGGCGATCGCTTCTTTCGGGTGCCCTACACCGTAACCGTAGCGAACCCCATTCTCGCTACTTACAGCTAGCCACCATCCAGGCTGATGGGCGTCCTGCTAACCGCACGCTCGTCTTTCGGGGATTTTTAGACAATACCAACCAATTAAAATTTGTCACCGATTCTCGCAGCCAGAAAGCCGATCAAATCGAGCATCACCCTTGGGCAGAAGCTTGCTGGTACTTTACCACCACTCGCGAACAATTTCGCCTCGCTGGGACGCTGACGCTGGTAGGAGCCAATCATCCTGATTCACTGCTCCAGCAAGCGCGTCAGGTGTCTTGGCAAGACCTTTCCGACGCCGCTCGCCTGCAATTTGGTTGGCCCCATCCCAGAGAAAGGAGAGCCGATGTCAGCACTTTTTCTCCGCCGCCACCCGACCCCCAAAAGCCGCTAGAGAGTTTTTGTCTCCTACTACTAGAACCCGTACAGGTCGATCATTTGGAGTTGCGAGGCGATCCCCAAAACCGAAGTCTTTATCGCCTCGAAAGTTCTCAAGCTTGGTCTATTCAAGCCGTAAATCCGTAAGAATTAAAAACGCAAAATTAAAAATTGAGAAATTCCATTTTTAATTTCTAATTTTTAATTACTCAAATCCCAGAACCATCTAAGAATTGCCGGATCAATCCATCTTGCACACGACAACTGGGCGCTGCTGCGGCTGGGATATCCGATACATGATGTCCGGCTCCTAAGGGAACAGGCATTGAGGCATGAGCCGGTTGTTGTAACTCTTGTACCTGTTGTTCTAGTGCTTCCAGACGGTCAACCAAAGCCCGAATTACCGCAGCCTCAGAATCGGGAAGGCTTCCATGTTCTAAGGGATTCACGCGGACGCCGGAACGATAAAGAATCCGACCCGGAACGCCTACTACCGTACAATCCGAAGGAACATCGCGCAATACAACCGAGCCAGCACCAATGCGGACATTATTGCCGATTTGAAGATTGCCGAGAACTTTGGCACCAGCACCGACTACGACATTTTCCCCCAAGGTAGGGTGACGCTTGCCACTTTCTTTCCCAGTACCGCCTAGCGTAACGCCCTGATAGATCAGAGCATAATCTCCCACAATGGCGGTTTCACCAATTACCACACCCATGCCGTGGTCAATAAAAACGCCCCGCCCGATTACGGCACCAGGGTGGATTTCAATGCCGGTAAAAAAGCGAGCTAAGTGGGAAATCAACCGGGGGATGAAGGGGATTCCCAGTAGTCTTAGCCAGTGTGCAAGGCGATGAAATAGCAGCGCTTGCAAACCGGGATAGCAAAATAAAACCTCCAGCCAGTTACGGGCTGCTGGATCGCGCTCGAAGATGATGCGAAAGTCAGCTAGAAGCGTAGATAGCACGAGTGGATATCCATTTTGGCACTACAGACCACTCACTATCATATCGTTCCGAGTGAGTTTCTAAGGTAGGGGAACCGCACCGAAGTTTTAAATTTTGGATGGCGGTGTGAGAATGATGACAGGTCAAGACTTAGACTCTAAATCATCTAAAAAATCTGGGGTTCTATTCTGGTTGTACAGAAAGCGTATAATCCCATCTTTGCCGCTCTTTGATGGAACCTACCCAAATACTATAGTTGCCTGATTTCCAGTCTGAGTCTGTGATACTCGCATCTTTGTTGGAACCCGTGTCATCGCCACAGCGAATGGTACCATCAGGCCCCTTGATGACTAGAGTGCTGTCCTTGCCTCCAGTATTTACTTTTACTGTCAGATTGGGGAAACCTTTCTTCACCACCATGATATGGTCGGGAGTTTCGTCGCCCCCATAACCAATACAGGGGTTGTTCTGGCGATCGCGATTCGCGATCGCTGACAGGGAGAATGCTCCGCTGGTATAACCAGTGACAGATGCCTTGCCACTTCCATCAACAATCAAACGGTCAAAATTTGCTTCTTTTGCTAAAACGGCTGTAGCGCTGAAAACGGTCAGTAAAGCTAGAATTCCAAAACGCCTAAATTGCATGGCAAGTACCTCTTCTCAACTACGGTATTTATTTTCTCTCCGTAGATGAGTACGGAATATAGATAAGCCTACTTATAGTTGTAATCAAAACGGTTCTCTCTATTGGCAGTATAGGTGCCAGATGTATGTCTGCCACATGAATCACAATTTTTTGTTGCAGTATTTTGTTGCCCTATTTTGTAGGAGGTTGTGTGCCCCTCGTTATCTTGATGATGCTGCTGTTTGTCACCAGCTGGTTCTTCTCGGAAGTTTTAGTGTTATTTCCTTTGAGCATTTTGAATTTAGTATCAATCCCCCACTGGTTGATGATGGTAGGGATCTTGATCTTTTTTGCCTGGTGTTTTGGGGAATAATGCTCAACTGTGTGCGTGTTAGCTCAAAAAATCGAGAGCATCTTCAGCCTTTTAAAAAATGCAAATTAAAGAACTCCACCCCAGCGGGAAGGTTTGGGGCGGGGTTCTTTAAAATTCTGCTACTAATGCTCTAGCACCGGCTAGCAAGCAAGAGAATAGCCAATTAACTACTACTTAAAAGGGAGAATCAGCTAACTCGCGCTCAAGCTCAGCGTCTGTCACTAGAGGCAGTACAACCTGCTGTTCCGAATAAGGGAGAGAGTGGGGACTCTTAAAGGTTTTCTGAGCATCCGCTTTTTGACACGCCATCATGGTTTTGACGTGTTCGCCTTCGTCATCCCGGATGTTGACGAAAACGTCATAGAGGTTATCAACCGCAGGGCGGCGAGATTCGGGGACTACGCCGGTTTGAAATTCATCAAATAGGTAGAGATCGCCGTCCCGGTAGTAGTTGATCGCAACTTGGGGCGCGGGTTTGGTTTTCAATTCGGCTTCATGCTCGCGCAAGAAGGTGTCGTAGGTATGATGGGCGTGTTCTTCCACCATTTCCATGAAGTTGTAGGCGGTGCGGGGCGACGCGATGTAAAGTCCTACAACTACCCAGTAGTAGAAGAGGGCTGTGGTTTGGGCAAGGAAGCGATCGCTCCAATGTTGGTTTCCCCCTAACGATTCCATAATCAGCAGGTGGTGCATTTCATTCCAAGATTCAGCGAAGTGAACCTTGAGCCAGTCAGCTTTTCGCCACCAACCGAGGGTTTCGTAAAGGTGTAAAACTGATAGGAAGGAAAAATAGGGGACGCGAGCCACTGTTTCTAGCACGTAGAAGCGCTGATAAGGGCGATCGCGATAAAGCGTGTCGATCACGAACACAAGCACGCTAACCAGAAATCGAATCATTAAGTCCTCCCTTAGGAGTGAGAAGAATGGCTGAAAATTCAGCCTGGAGGAAGATGCTGTTGGGTTTTTATTTCCTCTTACTTTGATCGTAGCGTTCCCCGGAGCGATGGGTATCGCCTGAGTGGGTGAACTAGGGTGAGAAGTCCGAACACTAGGGTTCGGGTTGCACTGACCTAACCCTCCAGCCATCTTCAAAGCCCCGCTCCGCTTCGGAGAGGGGTTTGGGGAGAGGTCTGCCAACTTCTACACTGTAGGGAACGCGATAGGGGGGCTAAGTTCCTACAGCACCAAGCTCAAGTGAGAACCGCTGGGGGTTTTATACACTTCAATCCGAGTCTGGAAGGCTTCTTTGAATTGCGGCATATGGGTGACGGTGAGGATGCAGGCGAAGTCAGGCGCGATCGCATTAATCGCTGCAATCAAGCGATCGCATCCTTCCGCATCTTGGGTGCCAAATCCCTCATCGATAATCAGCATTTGCAATGCCGTTCCCGCACGCTGCGCCAACAATTTCGCTAAAGCTAGACGAATCGCAAAGTTAATCCGAAACGCTTCTCCGCCCGAATAAGTTTCGTAAGGGCGGGTGCCGCGAGCATCGGCAATTAAAATATCTAAAGTGTCAATCATTTTGCTAGCTTTTTTTGCAGAGCGTCCACTCCGCCCTGCTTTCTGAGTAACAAACTGTACGTGTAACTGGTTCCCACTGAGCCGAGAGAGGAGAGTATTCGTTTCTGCTTCCAATTGAGGCAGAATATTTTCAATCATCAGAGTCTGGATGCCATTTTTGCCAAAAGCTTGCCCTAATTCCTGGTAAACGCGATATTGCTGTCGCACCTTGGCGTGCTGAGCAGTAAGTGCGTCATGCTGAGTTTGGAGCGTTTCTAGATAATGTTGTTGTTGTTGCAAGCTTCCTAACTGGCGTTGCTTCTCGTCGAGTTGCAGACGCCGCCGCTGTATCTGCTGTTCAATCGTTGTAATTTCGGCTTTCGTATCGGGTGTTTGTTGCAACTGGCGAACGATGGTGTCTATCTGAGTCGTCATCTGTTGCAAATCTTGCGATCGCATTTGCAACGATTGCTCCAAATCTTGCGATCGCTTTAATAAGGCAGGATATTGCTGTTGCGCGGAAGCAAGTTCCTGATAGCGAACTTGCCACGACTGAGACTTGCGTAAAGCGTTTCTGAGAGCGTCGTGCTGCGATCGCTCGTAACCAATTTCCGCCATTTCTCGATCGAGTGCTTCAATCTGCCGCGATAAGTCGGAATTCACTTGCAGTTGTTGCATTTGCGATTGCAGATTCGCAATTTTTGCCACCAATTCTGGCATTTGAGCGTCTATCTGAGCCTGACGCCGCTGCGCTTGTTTAACTTCTGCTTGCTTAATTTCTGCCCAGCGCCAGCGCTCTACCTCACCTCTGGCGAGGGCATGGTCTTGCTCATTGTAGTTAAGTTGTTGCAACTGTTGCTCAAGGTGGTGCAGTTCTTCTTGTCGATCCGGTGCATAGTTACCAGAGGCAAGCGATCGCTCTATTTGTTGCTTTTCCACCTCAATTTGTTGCAGGCGCGTCTGGATTTCAGCCATAGCAGAACTTTCCGCTGCTAACTGTCCTCGTTGTTCGCGCAAGGAATCGTAGTTTGCCAATGCTTGGGCAATTTCGGTAATTTCCTTCCGCAACCCCTGTAGCTGGTACTCACAGACCGCGAGTAGCCCCTCTACATCCCAGAATTGATCTTGAATTCCCTGTTGCTGATCGTGGGTTTTTTGCACCACTAGCTGCCAGTGGTGTTCGTCGAGAGGGCGATCGCATAAAGGACAACTGGCATTTGGCGTCTGGATCAGTTGCAGCTTTTGGTCGATTTCTGCAAGTTTAGTTTCGCATTCTTTTTGAGCCGCCTGAAGGCGATCGCGAGAACTCCGCTGTTGCAGTTCTTTCTCCTGCACCCGTTCCTGATAGACGCGCTTTTTGTCAAGTTGCTGAATTTGACTTTGAACTTGTTGTAATTGCTGTTGCAATTGAGGTAAGCGTTTTTGCCTGTCTTGCAACTGAGCGGCGGATTTGCGAAGTTCTTCTAATCTGGCAGATAATCGCGCTTGAGAGCGATCGAGTTCCATCTGCACCTGTCCGCGACGTTGCACCAAAGGAGCGACTTGTAACTGCAACCGATCGAGATAACTGACGTAACCCCGCGCCTCTTGGAGTTGTTTTAATCCGGCTTCTACTTCTTCGGTGCGGCTGAGGATTTGCTGAATATCTGCCCTAGATTGCCGTACCGCTTCTAGTTGTCCTTGAGCTTGTCGCAGTTGCAGGTTAAGTTCGTTAATTTGCCGCTCAAGCTGTCGTTGGAGTTGTTGCCGTTGCTGTTGGGCATCTTGGTAAGCTTGTGACTTCGCGGTGAGCGTTTCTTCCTGGGTTTGCAAATCTTGGTAGTGAGCATACCCAGCGGTAATTTGGTCTTTTTGATTCAGTAAAGCTTCTAATTGTTGCTGTTGCAGTTGAGTTGTGGCAATTTCTTGGCGATAGCGATCGCAATCTTTGGTGAGATTTTGATATTGCTGGCGAACAAAGCTCAGTTGTTGTTCCCAAGTTTGTCGCTGATGCTGGATTGCGAGCAAACTTTGGACTTTTTCATTGTCAGCAGCTTGGGCTTGTTGTAATTCTGCCAGTTGAGTTTCCAGAATTGGTTGTTGTTGAGCGATCGCATCTTTTTGTTGCAGTTGTTGCTTAATCGTCTGCAAATTCTGATCCAATTGCTCCGCCTGTCCTTTTAATTGGCGGGATAAATCCTTCGCCTGTTCTGCCAATTCTTCATATTGAGACAGTTTCAGCAAATCCGCGAGAATTTCTTTGCGTTCGCTGGGACGCTTGAGCATAAACTCATCCGCCCGTCCTTGACGCAGATAAGCCGAATTCACAAAAGTGTCGTAATCCAGCTTGAGGTGATGCACGATTGCTTCCTGCGTCGCCCGGATTCCGCGCCCAGTTAAAGAGCGAAAATCGCCAGATGATTGCACTTGAAATTCCAGCGATCCACCTTGTCCCCGGATGCGGGTGCGAATGATGCGATAGGTTTGGCGATCGCATTGGAAGGTGAAATCAACCCGAACTTCTTTAGCACCGGCGTGGATGACATCATCTTCTGTTGCAGCGCGGCTTTCACCCCAAATCGTCCAGGTGATCGCTTCTAGGAGGGAAGATTTACCCGCACCATTAGAACCGCAAATACACGCAGTATGTAGACCGCTAAACTCTAAGGTAGCCTCGCGGTAGCTGAGGAAATTTTTGAGAACCAGTTGCTGTGGGATCATTCAGGCTATAGCGCCATACCTTTTATCAGAAGTAGCAGTACATCTGCACTATTGTTTAGTTTAGCGGTTGAAAAATCAGGTTTTTGGCAATTAAGACCGAATTTGATGTAAAAATTTCTGCTAAATCAAAATATTCGTGGCGAATGGAATTCGCGGCTATACAAACGAAACCCGCGTAGGCGGGTTTTAGAAATGCTGCTAGCGATTGCTCTATCTCGGCTTTGCGCCTATCCTTCTGTTCTATTTCTTCCCGAATCATCCAAGAAGCCACTGCAATAATTTCCAAGCCTTCTTTATATGTAGGGGAGATGCGATCGCGAAGTGCGGACTTATCAATTTGCGCTTTCAAGGCTAGGTTACGCGATCGCTCTACACCTATGCTCAATACTTACGTTCAAAAGAATCCTCATTTGAACAATAATCTTCAGAATCGTAATCTACCGCTTGCCGCCACCCAAGATTCTCATCTTGCAAACGCTCATTCTCAGCGTGTAGACCATGTTCTAAGTAAGTCATTCTGTTCTTAATCTCTTGATTCTCAGTCTGAAGGGATTCAATTTGGTGAACTAGACTGTGGCAAAAGTCTTCCAAAACAGCGAGAACCTCCCGACAGTCCTCGCTGAGTAGCTTAACCTGAGGTCTTTTGAGACCTACGGATAACTGCTCATCAGTCATTCTTTGACTCCTGAACTTTTGTATAAGTATTGTATGCAAACAAAATGTGTGTTGTTTGAGAGTATAACTTAAAATAGACAACAGTCAAGTTTCGCGGTCTGGCTAATGGCAAGGCAATCACTACTGGCATCCCAACAAGGCATCACAAAGGCAAAAATGGCGCTTACCCTCAAGGGATGGTCGCAGGAAGGGCTGGCAACAGAGGCGGATGTATCTCGCCAGCCAGTTTGGAAATTCCTTACAGGTAAGCCTGTGGAGCAGTCTATATTTATCAAGATTTGCTCTGCACTTGGTCTGAATTGGGAGGAAATTGCAGATATACATCAGGATGCTGAATCTAGGCCAGCTGAGCAGCAACAGGGATCTAGCACTGATATTGATGCCCTCGTGCAAGAGGTACGCGGAAAGATAAAACCTAGCATTGAAGAGCGTTGCGGCACGATGCGGGTGTTAGATATGTCTCAACCCATCGGGTTGAATGACATCTACACTAATGTCAACATCTTGGAGAAAATCACTGGGCGCAGGCGAATAGAAATTGCTGACCTGATGCAGGGCTGCGACCCAGAGAACTTTGATCGTTTTGGGCTGAGCAGAGTTACTCAGAAACGAGTGCCGGGACTAGAGGTTGTAAATCGTCACTCTAAGTTGATGGTCTTGGGTAAACCAGGAGCAGGAAAAACGACTTTTTTGAAATATTTAGCAATACAGTGCATTAGCGGTGAGTTTCAAGCAAATCAACTGCCCGTTTTTATCACACTCAAGGATTTTGCTGAAACTCACGATCAGCCTGATTTACTAAAATACATCAATTATTTATTTGGTAATTTTGGGGTAGTAGATACTCAAATAGTTGAAATTTTACAGCAAGGTAGAGCGTTAATTTTACTCGATGGTTTAGATGAAGTTAGAGAAAAGGATAGTAAGCAAGTCTTAGAGCAAATCAAGAATTTTTCTTATCAATACCCTAATAACCCTTTTGTTATCACCTGTAGACTTGCAGCGCAGGAATACACCTTTGAAAAGTTTACTGATGTCGAAATTGCAGATGTAGAAGTTGCTGATTTTGATGATAAGCAGATTCAGACGTTTGTAACTAGATGGTTTCTGGCTAAAGAATCCGATTTAGCTGAACGTTTTATGAAACAGCTTAATTCAAATCTTGCAATTAAAGAATTAGCTGCAAGTCCTCTACTGCTAACATTACTATGCTTGGCATTTGAAGAATCAGGAAATTTTAGCACTAATCGTTCTGAACTGTATAAAGAAGGAATAGATACACTGCTGAAGAAATGGGATACCAAACGCGGAATTCAACGGGATCAAGTTTACAAAAATCTATCACTTCAGCGTAAGGAAGACTTACTCAGCAAAATAGCCTTAACGACCTTTGAGAAAGGTGACTATTTCTTTAAGCAGAAAGCTGCCGAGCAATACATCACAGATTACATCCGCAATTTACCCGATGCTAATACTGAGTCCGAAGCACTGCAACTAGACAGTGAGACCCTTTTGCGTTCAATTGAAGCTCAACATGGGTTATTAGTAGAACGAGCTAAAGGCATTTACTCCTTTTCTCATTTAACATTTCATGAATATTTCACTGCTAGAGAAATTGTTTTTGGGACACAGGCCTTAGACGAGAAGTTACAAAATCTAGCTAGCCACATCACTGAATACCGCTGGCGAGAAATCTTTTTGCTAGCAGTTGGGATGTCGCCAAATGCAGAGTGTTTATTGTTATTAATTAAACGCCAGATTGATGAGCTTTTAGCTAATGATGAGAAGTTACAGCAGTTTTTAATGTGGGTAAGCAAGAAATCTGTTTCAGTGGAGGTTAGAGACAAATTAGCAGCAGTTCGCGCTTTTTACTTCACCCTATCCAAGTATCTAAATGACCTATGTCCTAATCCATATATTAATTTTCCTGATGATCTTGAAGTTACACTTGCTATTTCTCTTGGTTTAAACATAGACGATAATGCTAGTCATCCTATTAAACTTGACTTTAAGCTTTTTAGCGCTTTTATTGATGCTCCTAGTTTCATTATCGAATCTGAGGATTTTGACTCAATCCCTGAACTCAAAGAGCTACTGCAACAGTTAAAAAGTAAATGTCCAGATCAATATAGCTGTAGTAATTTAGAAGTTTATCAATCCTGGTGTAACGATAGTATTAAATCTTTGGTTGAACACTTAAGAGATTTGATGATTCAGTATCATAATATTGGTCATAACTGGCAATTTAGCAAGGAGCAAATGGAATTGCTGGAGCAGTATTACGATGCTAATTTGTTGCTGGTGGATTGTTTGGATAGCGATTGCTATGTGAGCCGTGAGGTGCGACAAGAGATAGAGGATACTTTGTTGTTACCTATAGCAGAGATTGAGAAGCGGAAAAAGGGATAACTGTAGCGCGTTAGCGAAGCGGCTGCGTCAGCAGCATCGCATTCTTTCTCCGCCTCACTATGAAAGCGCAATCGCATTTTTTGCAATTCTTCCCGAACAGCGCGATCGCACATTGAAGATAGATTGTTTTACCTGTTTCAGGAATTGATACAGCTAATTAAGGTTTAATATCTCAACAAAAAAAGTTTTATTTTGCAGAAACTTTTTGAACCCACAACCTTCTAAGAAGGTATCAGTGAAAATACACAAAGTTCGTGGGTTCCCTATTTATGACACGCTTAAATAACTTAAAGTCTGGCGTTTTAGTATTGATGGCTCTGGGCACATTTGCCGGTTCTGTTGGCGCTGTACCCATCAATGTTCCCGTCCCTACTGTCCCTCGTGCCAGCAACCCATCTCAGACCAAGACTGTAATTTCTTCGGGAGCTTCTATTCCCGTTAGATATGACGGAACGGCTGAAAAAATCTTGCTATCTAGAACCGAAAAAGTGCCTTTAACTTTAACAGTTTCATCAACTGTTAAAAGCAGTTACGGGACAACTTTGATTCCAGCAGGAACAAAGATTCTCGGTCAATTGGAACCCGCTGGTCAAGGCTCCCGATTTGTTGCTACACAAATTGTTCTCCCCTTAGATGGAACTCGGACAATCAATGCCACTTCTCAAATTGTGACGAGAACTGAACAAATCAAAAAAGGTTCTAGAACTAACACAATCTTGAAAGGTGCCGCCTTGGGTGGAGCCGCTGCATCCGCGATCGCCGCACTGGTTGGCGACAAAGCGATCGCGACTGAAGAAGTCTTGGGTGGCTCAGGCTTGGGCGCTTTAGCTGGCTTATTCTGGGGACGCAAATCGGTTGATGTCATCTCCGTGAATCCCAGCCTTGATTTGAGGACTATCACCTTAGCTTCTCAGCTGCCAGTTACCGTCGCTCTACGCTAAACAAGAGACTTATTTTGCTCGAACCGCTCTCTATACCTAACCACAGCTTTCAAAGCCTCTCTCCGCGTCGGAGAGAGGTTTGGGGAGAGGTCTGCCAACGTCCACGGTAGCTACTTTGGGGAGAGGTTCTTTCCCCATCACTCTCCATTTTTCCTCGGCTATGCACTAAATCAGTGCAATTGTCAAGAAACAAATTTAGCCGCGAAGCGTCTTGACCCTTATCCGTATAATTGCTGAGAGTGTTCCCTATGTCTCGCTTCAATCGCTGGAAATCAGGAACCGCTGCACTCATGGCATTGACAATGACCGCCGGTGCAGCTGCCCCCTTCGTCATGCCTGCGCCTGCTGCTGCCCAATATTACGAATTTCCGCCTCCACCTGTCTCCCAAGTCAGCATTCCTTCAGGTACAACCCTCCCCTTGCGCTATAACAAGGCAAATAAAATCGTTGTGTCTCCTAAGGAAACGATGCCTTTAACGCTGACGGTGGCAACAAATGTCAGAAATACTCGCGGAACTATCTTAATTCCGGCAGGAACTCAGGTGATTGGTCAACTGCAACCCGCGACGAGAGGCGGTTCCCAGTTTGTTGCTAGAGAATTAGTTTTCAACAACGGGAAACGGCAGTATATCAATGCCTCTTCCAGAGTGATTACTCGCACCGAACAAGTTAGCCGGGGAACGAATACCAGTTCCATTTTGAAAGGTGCCGCCGTTGGTGGAGCCGCCGCAGCCGCAATCGGTGCTTTGACTGGAGACAGAGCGATCGCAACTGAAGAAATTTTGGGGGGTGCTGGTTTGGGTGCCTTAGGCGGACTGCTGTTGGGCAAAAAACGAGTTGATGTTGTTGTCGTTAACCCCAACACCGATTTAAATGTCACCCTGCGCTCGGCTCTGGCGCTGCGCTAGTCTTTTTTCGAGCCGCTGCGCTAGCCTTTTTTCGAGCCAAGGTGTTTTATCTCGTTGTCTCCAAAAATAACGCTGTAGGGCAGGGTATACCCCTGCCCTACGTTTGTATAAGCGGTAAAGACGTTGAACGCAATGTCTCTACAATCTTTATAGGTTTTCTAAAAATTTTCCTGTTAGAGAGTTACGCGCTAGGCTTGCCTACACCAGGATTTGCCTCTTTCTTGACTTCAGGTACGATATCCGGGCGCTCCTTATCTTCCCAACCCACAGGGCGCTTAGAGTTATACCACGCAACGGAACCGATACTTACAGCGGCAATAAAACCTACCGCGTACACAGCAGTGGCAGAGACTGGAAAATGGGGCGTATTCGTAGCAACTTCCATCAATAAATGCATTCTTTGTAACCCTCTTATCGATTTTTGGTTATCGTACCAAAACTCAGGGGATCGTCTATCACCCCTGAGTTTGATCCCCATTGTTTTCGCGATCGCGCTTGAGAGTTAGGAAGTTGTTCTAATCGTTCCTAATTTTCCTTTCGCGCTGCTGGCGGAGCAGGAGGTGGGGCGGCATCCGCTGTTCTCCTCGGTGCCCGTGGAGCGGTTGGCGCAGAATTGTAAGTTCGTCTTCTCCTTGGCTGTGCAGTGCTAGAAGTAGAATCTGATGATGCCCTTCTGCGAACAGAACGCCGAACGGGTGCCGACTCCTGAGAGCTTGTGCTTGCTTGGCGACGAGAACGGCGGTAGCGACGGCTGCTATTGCTTGAACTCTCTTGGCTTTGAGAATTGGTACTTACTTGGCGGCGAGAACGACGGTAGCGAGGTCTAGATTCTTCTTGAGGCTGGACTTCTTGGCTGCGACGCCGTCTCCGCCGAGGCGCGCTCTCGGAGCTTTGGACGCTGCTAGTACGGTAGCGTCTACGCCGGGGAGTTTCTTCGCTAGAGCTATCATCGCTATCCGTAGCCCGACGAGACCGGCTACGCCGGGGGGTATCATCGTCGTCGCTGTTTTTGGAGATGATGCTTCCAGAGAAGATGCTTTTAGGCTTGATGGGCTTGATCGTGAGCTGGGCTTTACGTCCTTCTAGCTCGGTGGGTCGATCTGGGAACTTCTCGACCGGGATATCTTTAACCACTTCCGCCATGAATTTATTCCAGGTGTAGGCGGCTGTACTGCTCGCGCCCCAAGTCGGTTTGTTGTCATCGTTGCCCAGCCAGACACCCGCAACCATTTGGGGGATGTAGCCAATAAACCACAGATCGCGTGCCTCATCCGAGGTGCCCGTCTTCCCAGCAACAGGTCGATCGTCTAGAGCAGCGGCGCGACCCGTCCCCTCATTCACGACACCCCGCAGCAACCAGGTCATAATCGCAGACGTATCTTCTTGGAGGACACGGTCGGGCTTAAACTTCGCTTCGTAGATAACGTTCCCGCGTCGGTCAAGAACGCGACGAATGCCGTAATTTTTGGTATGCATCCCTTTGGTCGCAAAGGTGCCATAAGCACTGGTGAGTTCCAGCAGGTTCACTTCAGAGGCACCTAAGGCAGTGGAATAGGTCGGCTTCAGTTCTGATTCAATGCCCATTTTGTGGGCGACATCGATCACCGTATCCCATCCCACATCGACCAAAACTTTGACAGCAACAGTATTGATTGAGCCAATCAGGGCATCACGCATGGAGATCCAGCCCCGGTACTCTTCGCTGTAGTTTTTGGGGGTATAGCCGTCTACTTTGTAGGGAGCGTCCAGGTAGCCGCGATAGGGCGTGAAACCGGCAGCCATTGCTGTCGTGTATACAAACGCTTTAAATGTCGAACCGGGCTGGCGCTGTGCCTGAGTAACGCGATTAAACTGTTGCTTATAAAAATCTTTTCCCCCGACCATTGCCCGAATCTCGCCGGTACGCGGATCGAGCGCCACAAGGGCGGCTTGCTCGAAGTTTTGACCGCGACCGCGGTTTTCAACGGTTTCGATAACGGCCTTTTCCGCCGCTTCCTGCCATTCTGGCTTCAGGGTGGTTTCTACTGTTAATCCTCCAGCCTTAATCGCTGCTGGCGAGACGTGCTTGGGCAGTTCTTGTTGGATGTATTCGGTGAAATAAGGGGCAAACCTTTCGAGCCGCTTAGGACGGCTGGGTTTTGTTATCAGGGTGTCAGCGATCGCTTTCTCGGCTTCGGCGGCTGTAATGAACCCTGCCTGCTGCATCTGTTGCAATACCAGATTGCGGCGCTCTTTAATCACTTGTGGATTTTTAATGGGCGAATATTGATTGGGTGCTGGTGGGATGGCGGCAAGTGTCGCCATTTCCGATAAGGTTAGTTCGTACACCGGCTTAGAAAAGTAAACCCAAGCCGCATCTGCCACACCATAAGCACCTTCTCCCAAGTAAACCAAATTTAAGTAGCGTTCTAGAATTTGATCTTTGGTATTTTCGTTTTCGATTTTTTGAGCGGTTCGGACTTCCTTCAGCTTGCGCCAGACGCTACGCTCCTGATCGAGAAAAACCATCCTCGCCAGCTGTTGGGTGATGGTACTACCGCCTTCTACAACATCTCTTGCTATCAAGTTAGAAAAGGCTGCCCTTAAAACTCCCTGGTAATCAACTCCCTGGTGTTTGTAAAAGCGTCTGTCTTCTATCGCAATGAAAGCTTGAATTAGCTGCTTGGGAATTTTGTCAATTTTGAGGGTTTCGCGAGTCGCTGGGCCGATTTGTTGAAGTATTTTGTTGTTTGAGGCTTTGATCGTCAAAGTCTCTGGTCGCATCAAGGTTAAGGCATCGCTGGTATCGGGTAAGCTACTCTCCAGCGACCACGCAGCAGTCAAAAGCGCGATCGCTCCTCCTCCCACACCTAAACCAATCCAAAATCGACGCTGATGATGGAGTGGGTTTTCTCCAGTGAATGGCTTCTTGACAATTTTAGGAAGCTCCTGAGTGGAGAAGCGCTTCAGCCGCAAGAGATTTCGCTTCAATTCCCGACGATGTCGTGATGCGTCTGCGTGTCCTTCGTCTTGTTCCTTGCCATCAATCGGAGTATCGACTGGTTCTTCTTTATTACCTACAGGAGTCTCGACTGGTTCATTTGACACCCCCGCATTGAACTTGCCTGATAAATCCTTCAGTCTTGAGATGAACTTGGTCACGTCAACTCCTCAATCACCAAAAACTTCTGGCGCAAAATTCCCTGCTTATTGTTGCCTATTTTATGGCTTGAATCCGGGATCTGTGCCTACACAATGTGAACTTATTCGCTTTTTGTCAAATTGTTATTTTTTTATTCCGTCAAAGAATACACCTAAAGTCATCCAGTTCCAAGCTTTGTTCCAGACCTTGTTGGTTGATAGCTTAAGTAACTTCAAGAAATGGGGCAAATCTCAAGGTATTTTCTACCAAACTCCTAATTATCAGCTTCTTGCTCTCTGGCTGAGCTTATTAGAGGAGCGGACGTGGTATTTGATAAAAATCTAGCTTTGAGAGGAGCGGGTTAGCGCTGAAGTCGGCGATCCCCCCTGAAAAATGTTTGCCAAGAACATTTCTCAGGGGGATCGCTTTTTGGGAACTTATCTGGAAAACAGTAACTTCGGTTTGTAGCTCAAAATATCCTTCTTAAGACAGATGCACCCGCTGGGATTAGTATAAGCGATCGCCCTTCTGATGCCAATCCATCATGGACAATTTGCTTAACGTTTGTGCGTAATCTTCAGCCACCAAGCAGATAAATACATAAGTTATGAAGATTGCGATCAAAACTACTGGGTGCAGTAAGTTCTGTCAGTCAATTGATTGTTGATTTTATTTCGTTTTGGGTTGCTGTATTACCGCCTTATCGAGGTCAAGCGATGTTAATTGAAACAATTCTGACCGATCCTATACTCTTTCTAAGAATTATCATCCTGGTTGTGGCTTCAGTGACGCTACACGAACTCGCTCATGGTATAGCTGCTTTAAGCCAAGGTGATGACACCCCCAAAAAAAGCGGACACATGACCCTGAATCCAGTGATTCACATGGGATGGGAGTCAATTATTTTTCTTTGCATTGCTGGTATGGCGTGGGGACAAATGCCTATCAATCCCGCACGGTTTCGCCATAAGAAAATTAGCAATATTTTGGTTTCTATCGCTGGCCCTTTGTTAAATCTAGGCTTGGGCATTCTGTTTCTTTTAATTCTCAAATTGGATTTCAGTTTGTTCTCAACAAGAATTCTGAGTTCTGAATTTCTCTACCTGGGTGCGTCTATCAATTTGAGCTTGTTTCTCTTTAATATGCTGCCTATTCCTCCTCTGGATGGGTTTCATGTATTCAGTGAATTTTTCCCGTCATTAAAACCTTTAGAAAGTAGCCCTTTTGGATTATTAGCTTTAACAATCCTCTTGGTTAGTGGTTTTTCTTTAGGTCTGGGTTTTATCGCGAATGCAGTCATCTGTGCGGTTGTTCCCTCAATGCAGGGATGCCAAGTTGTATTTTAGATGGATGCACTGCTTCCATCAGACTTTAGTCTGCGTCTATACAGAATAAGCTTGCGGACGCAGGCTTATTGTTTTCTAGTCAATTCCGGATTTGAGATTCATTGAACACAATCTCTATTAACGAACCGCATTGGCGGAGCCTGCGCGTTAGCGCTTAGACGCCTTAGCGTTCGCGAAGCGGCGCGGATGCGCGTTAGCGCTATAGGACGCGAAGAAAGAGAAAGAAGAGAGATTACAAATCACTTCAGAACCCCGACTTCTTAAAGAAGTCGGGGTTCTCACATTCACGAATCATATAGGACTGCTATAGTTAAATCTTATCTATAATTTTTTTTGCAAATCAATTGGCAGTAGCATGGATTTTGTGACGGGTTTGGGATTTTTGGCGGCAACTTTGACCACTGTAGCTTTTTTGCCTCAATTGTTTAAAGTATGGCAAACAAAATCAGCCAAAGATGTTTCCCTGGAAATGTTGATTATTTTCTGTTCGGGAGTGTTTTTGTGGTTGGTGTACGGTTTTTACATTCAATCTTTTCCGGTTATTGCTGCCAACTTGTTAACCTTAATTTTTAATCTGATAATTTTATCGCTTAAAATTAAATATGAATAGGATAATCTTTTAAGGTTTTACTTGCCTGTGATGTCTGGAGTTTTTGCCGCAGAACGTCTTTTATTTACACCCGCGACGCCTGACACCGACGCCATCCGAACTATATTTGCCTTCCCGAATGAGTACAGCGTTGGCATCACTAGCCTAGGCTATCAAGTGGTGTGGGCGTCTTTGGCAATGCGCTCCGATCTTGAAGTCAGCCGCCTATTTACAGATACTCATGAGCCGCTGCTGCGATCGCCTGAATTAGTCGGATTTTCCCTTTCTTGGGAATTGGATTATGTCAATATCCTCAATTTGTTGGAATTGCTAGAGATTCCGAATCGAGCATCTGCGCGTGATGACAATCATCCCCTCGTATTTGGGGGAGGACCCGTATTAACTGCCAATCCAGAACCTTTTGCTGACTTTTTTGATGTTATTTTGCTGGGAGATGGTGAAAATCTACTCGGCAATTTTATTGATGCGTATAAAGAAGTTAGAACTGCTACCCGACAAGCTCAACTAAGGCGTTTGGCGCAAGTACCAGGAATCTATATTCCTAGTTTGTATCAAGTCGAATATCACTCGCCCGACGGCTCGATCAAGTCAATTTTGCCCGTAGATGCGGAGATTCCCGCCGTCATTGAAAAGCAAACCTATCGGGGAAATACGCTTTCCGCTTCCACTGTGGTGACAGAGAAGGCGGCGTGGGAAAATATTTATATGGTGGAAGTGGTACGGAGTTGCCCGGAAATGTGCCGCTTCTGTTTGGCAAGTTATCTAACATTGCCGTTTCGGACAGCGAGTTTGGAAAGTTCGCTAATTCCAGCCATCGATCGGGGATTGGCGGTGACGAATCGGCTGGGATTATTAGGCGCGTCTGTTACGCAACACCCAGAGTTTGAAACCCTACTGGATTATTTGAGCCAGCCAAAGTACGACGATGTCCGCCTCAGCATTGCTTCGGTGCGGACGAATACGGTGACGGTACAGCTAGCTCAAACTCTAGCAAAACGAGACACGCGATCGCTCACCATTGCCGTAGAAAGTGGTTCGGAACGGTTGCGGCAGATTATCAATAAAAAGCTGACGAATGAGGAAATCATCCAAGCTGCAATCAATGCCAAAGCGGGTGGATTAAGCAACCTCAAACTCTATGGAATGGTAGGAGTTCCGGGGGAGGAACCCGAAGATTTAGAAGCAACTGTGACGATGATGCGATCGCTAAAAAAAGCCGCGCCTGGGTTACGCTTGACACTCGGATGCAGCACTTTTGTCCCCAAGGCTCATACGCCGTTTCAGTGGTTTGGAGTGAATCGGGATGCCGAAAAGCGGCTGAAAAGCTTAGAGAAGCAATTGCGCCGCGAAGGGATTGAGTTTCGACCGGAAAGCTATAACTGGTCAGCAATCCAAGCTTTAATATCGAGAGGCGATCGCCGACTTTCCCATCTTCTAGAACTGACACGACACTACGGCGACTCTCTAGGCAGCTACCGCCGTGCCTTTAAAGAACTGCGAGGACAACTGCCGGATCTCGATTCCTACATCCACGCCAGTTGGTCGTTAGATCAAGTTTTGCCTTGGAACCACTTGCAAGGGCCATTACCAGTCGCAACCCTCCAGAAGCATCTAGCCGACGCTAAGGCTCATTTTCGGGAGGCTTCACCCTGCTTAACCTAGCCTACGGGGTGATTACGACCGTAAGGACACGGATAAGCCGATTCTGGCATTTTATGAAAACAGCGATCGCACAGATGTAGTTGTTAGAAAGTCCAGTGAGACTCTAAGAAGAGTTTTATTCTCCCAAGGCAGGCTAACAGATGGTATTCGTAAAACCTCAATTTAATCGTAAATTTGCTTTTAAACTCACTCTAGTAGGTGCAGGAGCGCTTTTGTGCTTGATTCCCTCTGTAGAAGCGATCGCCAAAACCGTAACTTCCACAGGTGCTGCGGCAGTTGAACCAACTGTTTTGGCAGCTCAACCGCAAGGTCGCACCCAGCGGGTTCGATTTGCAAAAGGGAAAAGCTCAGCAGTTGTAGAATACTCGGTCGTGCGAGGAACGAGAGATATTTATCTGCTGGGTGCCAAGGTACGCCAGAAAATGACGATCGGCATTACCTCTCTTGAAGACAACGCTGTTTTTGATATCGTAGCTCCGAATGGGCGAATTATTGCACAAGAGGCAACTAGCTGGAGCGGCACATTGCCTAGAAGCGGGGACTATAAGATCGTTGTTGGCGGGACTAGAGGAAACGCCAGTTACAGAATGCAAGTGGGAATTAAATAATCGTTCCATTTATCAGATTTTCCCCCACCAGACGCTGTACTGGTGGGGATTTTTTTTTATAAATTGAATAGAGCAAGCAACCAAGGATAAGCAGATGTTAAAACAAGCTTTGGCGGGCGTAGGAGCATTTTTATTCCTGACCTCTTCGGTGTACGCTGGAGAACAGAGTGCCGAGAGCGATCGCTTTGAGTTTTCCCTGCAAAACATAGCAGAAATTCTCCAGGTTCAACCCTTATCAACTTCCAACTCGATTGAACTCGCTCAACTTCTGAACACCCGCTGCCCACCGAATACCTCTTTATACCGTGCTGCTGAAACTAGAAATCATTTCGCCCATATTTGTGCGGCTAAGGGGGGTACTTTAGTCTTTGTTGGGGGTGCCAAAAATGGAACCCAAAACAGCATTAATGTGACGATTCCTAGTAACAGTAGTGGTCAGTTTGTTGCTGTTCAAGGTAATACCCGTTATATTCTTACCCAAAGCCAGCTACGCATTATTCAAGGGAATCAAACCATCGTTAATGAAAGAGTGTTGCGATGGACTCAATAACGATGATTAGAGGAATAAATTAAATGCAATCAACATCTGAGTATTTTTGTGCCTATTGCGGCGAACCAAACGTTACATTTGTTGACCTAAGTGCTGGGGGTCAGCAGTCGTATATTGAAGATTGCCAAGTTTGCTGTCGCCCAAATATTCTCTACATCCGATTTGATGAAGAAACCCTTGACATTGAAATCGATAGCGAATACGAAGGCTAAAAATCAAGATTTATTGCTTCCTGCCTAGTTTACTCGCAAAAGATTTCTGGGATTTCTGGAAATGCCTTGCGCCCTTCTGAAGATAAAACTATCGACAAACAGATAGTTCCCCAAAAAACAACCGTAATCTTACGGTTATTATCTTACAAATAAGGTCAAATTATGGCATTTACGAAATCTGAATTCAATTGCAAACAGGCTTTGAAATTAGCTTTAGCGGGCACAGGAGCATTATTATTCTTAGCACCTTCAGTAGGTGCTGTACAACTAACTGAAAAAAGTGCCGAGAAGGTTGCTTTCACTTCTCAGCAACCTGCATCTCAAACTTTATCGACTTCCCACTCTATCGAACTAGCTCAAACAGAGGTGGGTTGTCATAGAGATGAAAGTACTTTCGTTGCTGCTGAAACGAAAAACTACTTAGTGTATATTTGCGGCGGAGATAATCCCCACACTTATGTCGGTTATGCCAAGAATGGGCGTGGTGGTATAACTGTTCCTCTTACTTCTTACAACCGTAATGTATTTACGGCTAAAAACGGTCCGTACACTTACACGGTGGACATGAGTAAGAGTCAGCTCGTTATTAAGCTCCCAAATGGCAGACGTTCTATTGAAAAGTTAATTAATAGTTTGGAGTAATACTATAGCAGCAACTCTCACTATTTAGTTGTTAGTTTTGTTTCAGGCATAATAGTGGGTGTTCAGCTTTTAGTTTTAGTACGAAAATTCATTTTTTCAGCTAATCCTTAAACAAAACGATTACTCACTTGATTACGCTCTGTCAAAGGAAGAAAATGAAATGGCATCCGTGAAACTTGGATTGAATGGCAAACAAGCATTGAAACTCGCTTTAGCAAACGCGGGAGCATTATTATTTTTAGCACCAACAGTACAAGCAGCAGAACTCACAAAAAGTGCTTCCGGTGCAAGCGATCGCCCAATCCAAATAGCTGCTTCTAACGATTGCATCAACGACATCGCAGAAGGTTTCTCTGTCGAAACAACCAATCATTATGTAGGGATTTGTTACACCCGCAAAGGTACCTTCTATGTCGGTCGTGCGAAGAATGGCAAAGGTAGCATTCTTCTCCCTGTTTCTTCTCCAAAGAGGAATGTTTATGTCGCCAAAAACGGTCGGTACACTTATACTCTAAATTTGAATACAAATCAGCTAATTATTACCTTGCCTAATGGCAGACGTTCTATCGAAAGGGTATTCAAAATTATCGATTCCTAATTTTTTACCTGATGACTTTTTAGTTTTGATTGAATCCCTGTCTTTTCACACCCAAATGAGGACATTTGGGTGTTTTTTCACGATTACGAATGAGTTTCCCGCGTCTGTCCATCAATGACAGCACTCCAGTCGTCGTTATTTACTGCCGCTTCTAGCTTTTGCTGCCGCTTGGCATCACTTTCCTCGGCATCTGCAAGATCCTTAGTGAGCGTGCTATCTGCCATCGCCTTGCGAAGTTTGAGCTTTTTCTCCTCATAGGCGTTGCGCTCTTCGGGCGACATGGCTGCTTTTGCAACTTCGCCCACCGTGCTAGCCCACATCTCACTGACCTCAGCGTTACCAGGCGGAACGCTGCCGAGTTCGGAAATCCACGCCTCTCGCAAATTTTCCATGTCCGTGCGTTTCGGGAACTTGAACGCCTGCACCCGCACAAACGCGCAAGTTTCTCTCCCATTTTGAGCGACATGACCATTCAGGGAAAGCAGCACATTCCGCGAGTAGCCGATATATTGCGTCTGGTATTGGGTATCTAACACAGCGTACACCCCAGCGATTTTCGCATTCTGGACGCGATCGCACCAATCCTGAAGCGGTAGCACTTCAGTTCCATCGTTTTCGAGATCGACAGGAGTCGCTATCTCAGGGGCAGCGTGTTCGTCGTCGGAGCTATACAAAAATTCGTGCAGCCCCCGATGCCCTTCAGGTACATTTTGGTGTTCAACGGGCACATTCTGGTTTGTCTCCACCTGAATTAGTCTCCATTCAATGAATTTGTTGCCGGGAGTCAGCCAATCCTGGGATTTATCCACTCCCGATAACTTGTTTATAGTTTAGGGCGTGGGCAGTGGTGATTTGAGTCCCGCTTAGTATGACTTAGTTCAACGGGTGGTTTGCATATAGCTCAACAGCCAATTCGCCGCTGTTGCCCGACGAGTCTGCCTGGGACCAAATTCACCCAATTTGTAGCCTTTAAAGCCGAGTTGTTCTTTTAGTAGCTGCTTGTTCTCTGGCGGAATCGAGCGAGTCAGCTTCACCGTTGGTGGACGGTTCTCAATAAAATCAGGCGGTTGTGGATATTCATCTCGCCATTCTGGGGGAACTTCGCTCGCGTCCCATTGATTCGCCGCTGCGTCGTAGCGATAACCCAAGCATTGCCACACTAGTTGGTTCACTGTGGCATCATCAATTTCATCGTTCAGGATAGCCCAAATCGTTTCGGTATTCAGCGGCGGTAAGTTAGACATGAGAATGAACAATTAACAACAAAAGCTGTATCAATAAAATACAACTTTTTCCTTGACTAAATATCTCTGGAGAATTCCATTCGCACTTTTTACAAAAATGGTGCGCTCTCACGGCTGTTAACTTGCCAAAAGTTGATTTCTTCTGTTAAGTGTTGATTCTTCCTGGGTGTGCCACACGGGAATCTCAATACAAAATTCTGTTCCTTGTCCAGGTACCGATACGCAATTAAGCGAACCTTTGTGCTTCTCTACTACAATCTGATAGCTAATGGATAACCCTAGCCCAGTACCTTTACCGACAGGCTTGGTGGTAAAAAATGGCTCAAATAATCGGGCTTTAACATCTTCATTCATGCCCTGCCCGTTATCAGCAATCCGCACAATAATCGTATTGGAAGAGGTCAGTTCTGTGCGAATCAAAATTTGACTGGGTTTGTTGAGTAATTCATCCGAACTGCGAACCCCCGAAATAGAACCTTTATTTGGGGTTTCGCTACTGTAACGCTCTAGCTCATCAATCGCATTACCGAGCAAATTCATAAATACCTGGCTCATTTGCCCTGGGTAACATTCCACCAAAGGTAAATCAGCATACTCTTTAATCACTTCAATTTCTGCATGGTTGCCATGTGCTTTTAGTCGGTTTTGCAAAATCAGCAGGGTATTATCAATCCCTTCGTGAAGGTTCACTTGCTGCATAACCTGTTCATCATTGCGAGAAAAATTCCGCAACGATAGCACAATCTGATGAATACGCTTTGCCCCTATTTCCATTGAAGACATCACTTTAGGCAAGTCTTCTCTGAGAAAATCTATGTCGAGTTCTGCGATTTTTTCTTGCATCAAGCAGCTAGGATTGGGGCACTCTTGCTCGTAAAGCGTCACTAAATCAAGCAAATTTTGCACATAGTCAACTGCATAATTTAGGTTCCCATAGATAAAGCTAACAGGGTTGTTGATTTCGTGAGCCACCCCTGCTACCAAACATCCCAAATTGGACATTTTTTCTTTTTCAACGAGTTGGGATTGGACTTGTTGCAGGTCGTGCAAAGCTTGCTCTAAATGCTTTGATTGAGCAACAGCTTTGGCAGCGGTGGCACAACTTTGCTCGTAGAGTTCCGCTTGATGAATATTAAGGGCGAGTTGTTCAATATCACTTTCTTGTTGATATTGGCTCACCACTGCATCTAGAGCCTCAAGCAGGTTGGTAGAAGACTCTGTAAGAATGTAATGTAGATGCGGATTGTCTGAGGTTAGTTCTTCAGGGGTTGCTTGGGCGATCGCTCTCGCTTGCGCGATATATTGGCGTATGTACTGGTCTAAATTTAACGGTGGCTCAAAGTACATTGACCGAACGACAGATGATGGTTGACCCGGTAGTTTCATCTCCGGATTGCCCTCGATCAAACCACTGTGAGATCGTTCCATCAAATCCAGGTCAGCTTGCAAAGTAGAGCGCAATTTCTCTTGCTCGGCAATATCTTTTGTACAGACTAGTCTTAAGGCGAACAGTGCCGTGCGTTGAGATAACATCCGCTGACGACCACTGATATTAACCACCGCTGCGTTAATTTCCCGCACTGTATTAATTTCGTTTAAATGTAAATAATTAGCCAAGACAAGTACCGGCAATAATTCAAATAACCCTAAAGATTGCGGAATTATACCATTAGCAGTTTTTTTTGTCATGGTACTTGTTAGATTTTTTTGAAGTGAAAAGCAAAAAAACCGCGAATCTACTGTATAGTCACGTAAATCTATGACTAAGTTCCAGTTTACTTGTAATTTAAAGATGCAGCTTTGAGTTCCTCCGAATTATTGCTTGGCTAGTATTGAAAAACTATGAACCAAAGCGGTACCAAATTTAGTGCATTTTTATACGGATTGGAAAAATTAGCGTCACTTAAAGGCCTTCGTGAATCTCAACCAGCTTCATCTCAGCTTCATCTAACCATGAGAAATTTCACAAATTCAAGACAATTTGCCGAATTCTATCTACCTCTTAGTTTATAGAGGCGTCAGATTTCAAGAAGGTCTCGGATATAATTATTGGTCTAAACCAGGTTGCCATAAATAAAATTCACAGAGTCGTTAATTTCGTGGGCGATATCGGCAACTAGACAGCAGAGGCTGGACATTTTTTCGGTTTAAATTCAGTTGCGTTTAGGTTCGTTGTAACTGTTTTACTGACTACAAACAAGGCTTGGGGAGCAAAACGGAACTGGCAGTTCAAGAAGACTTGTGTATACACAGTAGCTCAAAGAAAGGAGAACCCCAAAAGAGCTATCTCTTGGGGTTCCGGGAAATTATGGGAATCAAGCAATCATAATATGACTCAGCAGCGGGGGAGGCGGGAAGTTATTAGCGATTACTGATTACCAATTCCCTTCCCCAACTCGGATTTGCGAATCATTCCTCAGCCTTAGCACCTAGGCGGAGAAAGACTTTACTGCGGCGAACCCCGTCATCGCTGCCGTAGCTGCTAAAGGCAAGCGAATTTAGCTCGTTAAATAACGGTTTCGCCACCAATTCCACCACTCTGACAATTGGCAACTGACGCTCTAAGAACGCCTGACTAGATGCCCAGTCTAGATACAAATAGCCGTTATTTGGCTGGGGTAAAGAAGTAATGTTTGCCTGGAAGCGATCGCTCTTAACGAGAGAATTATCAGGAGCCTTAATCGCTTGATTCATTGCTTCGATCGAAGTGGTGAAAATCTCGTACTTGCCGATACTGGCGTGAACTCCTTTCACCTGTGCCTCTAGCTTGACTGAATCTTGGTCTTCACCCTGATTCTTATCGGCAGTGGTTGTGAGTTGTGTCCAGGCAGAGATCGGTTGATTCTCCAGGGTAAATGAGCTAACGCTCAACCCTTGCTGTTTGGCAACAGCATCTAGACGATCGATTGCCGCTTCTGCCTTTGTCGTTGCTGATTTCTCGGCGACAAAAATCCAATCTGAATCTTTGCGGTCGGCACGAGGTAGCATTCCTAAAGCGTACTCGCCTTGCACCCAACTAAAGATATCTTGCTTTAAATCAATGCCCCAACGAGCTTGGAGATTCGCGATGGGTTGATCGATCAGTTGGACAAGGCTATCATCGCTATCTAATCCAGAAGTGAGTTGAGTCCACAGTTGCTCTAAGTTACTACCAGAAGCTGCGATCGCTATTTTCTCTGGTAGATACTGCAACGCTCCGACTGGTTGAGATAGGCTGGGAGTTGTCGAGGGGATTTCCTGTCCGGTAGCCGCTAATAAAGCGGTTTCTGCCAGCAATCCTTGAGTTTTTGGAGAGATGGCGATGGCTAAACTCTCATAGGTTGGGTCAATTTCCATCTGTGAATTGTTCCCCAGCAACTTCGCCAGCGCGGGTAGATTTACATAAGTCAGACCAATTTTCGGCTGAGAGATGCTTTCGATTGCCCGCTGATAAGAAGTTGAATCGCTGAGGCTGAGATTGGGCGCTTGCACATTATTAATGGCTTCTTTCAGCACCCTAGGATTATTGGCAAACAACACAAAGCGATCGCCAACAACTGCGGTAGCAACCGAGTTTTGAGCTGAGGCGCGGTTTATTGCGTCTTTTGGCAATGCCGATCTATCGCGGTTGTAAAAGCCTTTATTGACCGCGTCTTGAGTTTTGACGACTGAATCCTGATTCTTATAAATCAGCTTGACACCTTTATAAGTCTCAAAGACTAAATCTGTCTCAACATTTGCTTGCTTGTGCCAGAACAAATCCACAAACTCGCGGCTGCGTTGCGGATTTTTGGTGGTGACAGCCAGTAGCAGCCCGCGCTGCTCTCCATTGTCACGGGTGCGATCGATATCTAAGCTGGTGAGAGCCAGCGTGATTTCATCCCCCAGCCAGGGTTGGATATCTCGGCGATAGTCCAGATCCGTGTTCGCGAGTAAGCTTTGTTTAAATTGGTTGAGTTCTGCACGCGATCGCTTGCGGTTCGCGGGACGCGCTACAGCCTGCCGCAACCCTTCCAACCGATCTGGATTCACAAGCAATGACACCATTACGGGTGCCTTTTTCGGCACAAATATGGTGGCAGATGGGTTCGTCACCTCCCCACCCCCTAGAAGGGCGAGAGGACTGTTTGCCCTCAGCCAGTAAAAGCCACCGGCACCAATTAACAGCAGCACTAAAACGCCAGCTGCCAGAACGTAGAAAAACGAGCGTCGCTTCATGGTGAAATGTAGACCTTGGGTGAGCGCGATTCAGCTAAGAACACTAATCCCGATGCCAGAACCTATTATTTCAGCTCATCGGACTGCCAACTATTAAAATCTTAGTTAATCTCCAGCGTTGCACAACCTCATGTCTGCTCAATCTTTTCGCCAAGATATTCCCCAGATTAGCGTAGAAGAACTTGCCAGCCGTCTTGCCGATTCCCCTGAGAGTCTGCAATTGGTGGATGTGCGAGAACCACAGGAAGTTGCGATCGCCAGCATTGAGGGTTTTGAAAACCTCCCCTTGTCGGAATTTGCCGACTGGGCTGACCAAATCCAGACCCAGTTCGATCCGCACGCCGAGACGCTGGTTCTCTGTCATCATGGCATCCGTTCGGCGCAGATGTGCCAGTGGCTACACATGCAAGGCTTCACCAATGTCAAAAATATTGCTGGTGGCATCGATGCCTACTCAATCCGAGTCGATCCGACAATTTCCCAATACTAATGATCCCAGTACAAAACTATCTTGAAGCTGGAACCTCTCCCCCAACCCTTTCCTGCAACAAGAGGGCAGAAATTCTCCTCTTCCTTACCAAGGAAAAAGGCTGGGGCTAGATTTTTTAATTAAATACGGTTCACGATATTGTTTTAATTTTTACTAGCGAAATAAGTATTTAGAGGTTTTGGCTGACAAACTTCGATGCAGTCGAGTAGACTACAGACAATCCTGATAGAGACTGTGGACTCTAGAGTTACGGGTAGCGATAATGTCCTAACTCTGCGATCGATCGTCATGGTATGTCTAAGGTTGAAGTTCGGCGGCTGTTATGCTTCTACTGGCTGGGTGTGGCGAACCGGCAGGCAGAAGGCAGCATCTGCTATTCTGTTTTAACCTATCCTATATTTAATCGGCTGCTTGCTTGACAAGAGCGCCGGACTTACTGAGAAATTCATCATCAGAAGTCCAGGAATTTCCAATTGTTTTTAAAACCCTATCCAATTCGGCTTTCGTTTAAATGGCTAGGCAAGTAAGTCTGACTGACCGTCAACAACGTATTCTCTGGGCAACTGTCCGTCACTATATTGCGACGGCTGAGCCAGTCGGCTCAAAAGCTTTGGTAGACGAGTATAATCTGTGCGTCAGTCCAGCGACGATTCGCAATGCAATGGGCGTCTTAGAGAAAGCGGGGTTGCTCTATCAACCCCATACCTCGGCTGGACGGGTTCCCTCTGACTCTGGCTATCGAATTTATGTCGATCAATTAATTAAGCCTTCTGAAGCCTTGGGGCGTCAGGTAGAGCAGTTATTCACAAACCGTTTGAACTTGGAACATCAGAGTTTCGAGACTGTGTTGCGGGGTGCAGCGCAAATTCTGGCAACGCTCAGCGGTTATATTACCCTGATCACGATGCCGCAGACTCGAACTAATCGTTTGCGGCATTTGCAACTGGTGCAGCTCGATCCGGGAAGGGTGATGCTGATTGTGGTGACGGATTCTTATGAGACGACTAGCGTCTTAATGGAGTTACCGCTCTCAGAATCGGAGGATGAGCAACCGGACGCAGAAATTGTAGATCGGGAGTTGCAAATTTTATCGAATTTTCTGAATAGCCACTTGCGGGGGCGATCGCTCAGTGAATTGGCAACTTTAGACTGGAGCGAACTAGACCGAGAATTTCAACGATATGTCGATTCCTTGCGAAATCTGCTTTCCGACTTGATCCGTCGCACTTCCCAACCTGCCACAACTCAAATTATGGTTCGTGGCGTCGCTGAAGTATTGCGTCAGCCAGAATTTTCCGAGTTACAGCAAGTGCAGACGCTTATACATCTATTGGAAGAGGAACAAGACCAGCTGTGGCCTTTAATCTTTGAATGGCCTAGACCAGATGTCACGGCTATCTCAGATGTCACTTCTGGTTCGCGGGTGACGGTGCGGATTGGTTCGGAAAATCCTTTAGAACCGATGCGTACCTGTACGCTGATTTCTGCAACTTACCAGCAGGGTTCAGTACCCGTGGGAAGTGTGGGGGTTTTGGGGCCAACGCGGATGGTGTACGAAAATGCGATCGCACTCGTTGAAGCTGCCGCCGATTATCTCTCTGATGCTCTTACGCAACCCGCTTAATTTAGAAAATGGCTAATAGCTAATCGCGATTAGCTAATGGGTAGCCGTTCACTACGAACCACGAACGATAAACATGGCTAATTTCGATTAGCTCTAATTTTTACTTTTCATTTTTCATTGATATTGATATGGTTAGAAAAGTTGGCTTTTGGTCGCTTTGGGCAGCATTTATTACCTATGCCTTTCTATTAGCACCTCCTGAACAACCAGGCACGTTTGAACTGATAAAAAATCTCTCTACAGGTCAATGGGCGGGGATTAACCCCCTAGTTGTCGCTCTATTCAATCTGCTGGGCATCGTACCGATGATTTACGCCTGCCTAATGTTGATTGATGGCAAACAGCAAAAGGTAAAAGCTTGGCCTTTTTCGGCGTTCTCTTTTGGAGTCGGAGCGTTTGCTTTGCTACCTTATTTAGCATTGCGAGAACCCAACCAAGAATTTCACGGACAAAAGAATTTATTTCTGAAAATACTCGATTCCCGGTGGCTTGGTCTTTTGCTGACATTGGGCGCTGGGAGTTTGGTTGTTTATGGCTTGTTGGGCGGTAATTGGGCAGATTATATTCACCAGTTCCAGACAAATCGCTTCGTTCATGTCATGAGCTTGGATTTCTGCTTGCTGTGGTTAATATTTCCTGCACTTCTGGGAGATGACATGGGGCGTCGGGGAATCAAGAATTCTGCACTTTTTTGGATAGTGGCACTGATTCCTTTGTTTGGCGCTTTAGCTTATCTTTGCCTGCGTCCTCCCTTACCAGAAACTAATGCCGAAGCTTTCTCCACGGAACGGCAACCCGCACAATCTAGAAATTAAAATTTGATGGAAATATGGCTAGAAAAACAGCACTTTGGTTATTATGGGCTGGATTTATCTCCTATGTTTTGCTGCTGGCACCGCCAATTACGCCAGACACACTGAGGCTCATTAAAAATATATTGACGGGTCAGTGGACCCAGGTCAACCCAATTATCCTTTCTATATTTTCCCTGATTGGCATCTGGATACTCATCTATAGCTGTCTTTTGTTCGTCGATGGGAGGATGCAAAAGATTCGTTTCTGGCCTTTTGCTTTGGGTTCAGCGGGAACGGGAGTGATTAGCCTAATACCTTATTTAGCATTGAGGGAACCGAATCAAGAGTTTTCCGGGCAAAAGGATACCTTGCTGAAAGTTTTTGATTCTCGCTGGACGGGTATTATCCTCAATTTCAGCACGCTTTTCTTGCTAGCATTTGGCTTGCTTGCGGGTGATTGGGCAGGGTTTATTCAACAATTCCAAAGCGATCGCTTTGTCAATGGCATGAGTTTGGCTTTTTGCCTGTTCTGTCTGTTGTTTCCGAGCGTTCTCGGGGATGATATGGTGCGTCGAGGGTTCAATATTCCCCCAGTTTTTTGGGCAGTATCGCTGGTTCCTCTACTGGGACCCCTTGCCTATCTCTGTATTCGTCCACCTTTACCAGACTCTGGTGCTGAACCGGCACCAGAGTCTGTTGCGAACACTACACGAGTGTGAACAATTTTCGAGGTTTTTAGGAAAGAACAAACCGCGGAGGTCGCAGAGGACGCGGAGGAAAGAAAGGAGAGGCTGTGGCTTTCTTTTGAATGCAAGTTGGTGTGACTTAAGACGGAGGTAAGTGCTGTTATCGGACTTTTAAAGTTAAATAATTGATGTATAAAGTTATGGGTCAAGATTATGGGCAGAAAAATTGCCTTGTTCTTGATATGGATTACATTTCTTGTCTATACCGTATGGTTAGATCCACTTGCTCAACCAGAGACGTTTTCACTGGTTTGGAAGTTGTTAACATTCCAGTTGGCAGATGTGAATGCAATTCTTGTGGCTATCTTCTGGCTCATGGGCGTTTGGCCTATGATTTATGCTTGTCTGATGTTTGCTGATGGCACAACGCAACCGTTTCGCTCATGGCCTTATTTCATTGGGGCAAATGGAACGGGTGTGATTTGCTTTATCCCCTATTTAATTTTCCGAAAATCAAATCAAGAATTTTCTGGATCGAAGGATAAATTACTAAAAATTCTAGATTCCCGTTGGACAGGAATTTTCCTACTGTTAACAACGATTGGCTTACTTGCCTACGCAATATTTGCTGGAGATTGGGGAGATTATATTCAACAGTTTAAAACCAGGGAATTCGTTCACCTCATCAGTTTGGATTTTTGTCTGATGTGCCTGGTGTTTCCATTAACGTCACTGTTTGACGATGATATGGCTCGTCGGGGCATAAAGGATGCTCGAATTTTCTGGGCGGTGGCGCTAGTACCTTTATTTGGACCACTTGCTTATCTTTGCCTGCGTCCACCTTTGCCAGAATCAAGTGCTGACGTCAGCTTTCAAGCGTCTAATTTGACAGCTTAGCTTGCGAGTTGTGCCAGGAGAATGTGAAAGGAGAAAATGAAAATATAGAGGGGTGCTGTAGCGTCTCTGGGAGGTGGAAAGCATGATTGCCACTTTTCCTGTATTTTCTTTTATAGCAATTCTCGTTTGGACGCAGTACCGTTTAACCCCACCCCTGCCCCTCCCCGCAAGCAGGAAAGGGTTCAATACTGCCCTCTCTCCGCAAGCGGAGAGAAGGGGTTGGGGGTGAGGTTAGGAGTGTGTTGCAACAATGTGAGAACTGCTATACAGGCGAGTTAAAGGGGCGATAACCGATCGGAATGCCAAAGAATCCTTACGCTTGGGTAGAGCAATCCCTCGCCACCATTCACCGCGCAGATTGGTATCGATCGGTGCAAGCGATCGCTAGTCGTCCGGGTGCGACGGTGTTGCTGGAGGGGCGTGAAGTCATCAATTTTGCCAGTAATGATTACTTGGGACTCGCGGGGGATGAACGCCTCATCCAAGCCGCAGTAGCGGCTACTCAGACATTTGGCACGGGTAGCACGGGTTCTCGGTTACTCAGCGGACATCGGGAACTGCATCGGGAATTGGAAAAAGCGATCGCATCCCTCAAACAAACTGAAGATGCCTTAGTTTTTAGTTCTGGATATCTGGCAAACTTGGGAGCGATCGCTGCTTTAGTCGGAAAACGCGATCTGATTGTGTCTGATGGGTACAATCACTCCAGTCTGAAAAATGGGGCGATTCTTAGCGGTGCAATGGTTATTGAATACCCTCACTGCAATGTTGAGGAGTTAAAAACCCAGCTGAATTTACACCGGGAAAAATACCGTCGATGCCTGATTCTCACAGATAGCGTCTTCAGTATGGATGGCGATTTGTGCCCTTTATCGGGACTGTTAGAGCTGGCGGAGGAATTTAGCTGTATGCTGCTCGTTGATGAAGCTCATGCCACAGGGGTACTCGGAGCAACGGGTGCTGGGTGTGTAGAACATTTTGGCTGTAGCAATGTCCCATTGATTCAAATCGGCACTCTCAGCAAAGCTTTAGGCAGTTTGGGTGGATATGTCGCAGGCAACTCGGCTGTGATTGACTTTTTGCGGAATCGGGCACCCAGTTGGATTTATACGACGGCTCTTTCCCCCGCTGATACCGCTGCGGCATTGGAAGCCCTTCGCATCATCCGAAAAGAACCGGAACGCCGCGCTAGTTTGTGGAATAATGTCAATTTTCTCAAACAGCAGATTGCCCAGAAGTTGCCACTACAATTCCTGCCTTCTGAATCGCCCATTCTCTGCTTTCCCTTGGAAAGTGCAGAAGCAGCGCTAAAAATGGGACATCAACTAAAAACATCCGGCATTTTTGCCCCAGCGATTCGTCCTCCCACGGTGCCTACGAGTCGAATTCGAATCTCGGTAATGGCAACCCATGAAGCTGCCCATCTTCAACGATTGGTGGAGGCGTTAAATGAGAATTACTTTTGATTATCTCGCGCAAAGGCGCTAAGACGCTAAGAAAAACTTTGCGCCTTTGCGCCTTTGCACGAAATTCTGGAAAAACTATTGCCGATGGTCAACGATGGTAACGCGATCGCTTACTTGGGTCACGTTATCCTGAGACTTAATCTCATTCACAGCCGTCAGATTCTCCTGAGGTTCGACGATGCGGTTGGTAGAATCGGTTCTCGAAGCTGTAGAAGGCGGCACATCGTAGATAGCCCACTCTTGAATGCCGCGATTGCTCAGAACTGATTCGGCACGTTCGATATCGTCTTCGGTGCCATCTACCATAACCAGATAATCACCGCGAGCCACAAGATTGTTATAAACTTGCGCTCGATCTTCAGGAATTCCTAAACCCAGCAGTGCGCCAATCAAGCCACCTGCGGCTGCGCCGATTCCACTCCCCGCAAGGGTGGTTGCGATCGCAGTTGCGGTAGCGCCAGCCAATAGAATTGGGCCAACTCCGGGAATCGCCAATACACCCAAACCGAGTAATAAGCCAGTCAGACCGCCTAAAGCACCCCCTGCGATCGCCCCTGTGGTTGCGCTTTCATCAACGTTATTGTCATCAACGCGATCGCTCATTTCAACGCCAGCGATTTGATCCTGGGGGTCTGCATCTCTGGCAACGACGGAAACTTTACTCATCGGAAAGCCAGAATTACTCAGCTCGTGAAGTGCATCTTCCGTATCCCGACGGCTGACAAAGGCACCAACGGCTCGCTTGTGTCGGCTGAAATCGCTGTCATTGACATTATCTTCTGTAGGAACATAGGTGATGGGAGAGGCGGCACCCAGCGGATTCATTCCTAACGAAGAGGAATAACCCGTCGCCAGGGGATCGAGTCCCAATGGGGAAGGATACGTGCTGCTGATCGGATCGAAGGGGGTTGAGGAAGAAGCGCCATAATTGTCAGGAACCGCCGAAACCCCAGTCACATTGTAGACACCCCAATGCTGAATACCTTGCCGGTTCAAAATCGATTCAGCACGATTAATTTCGTCTTGCGTACCCTCGACAATTACTAAATAATCTCCTTGGGAGACTCGGTGGTTGTAAACTTTGGCTTGTTCTTCAGGAATTCCTAAACCCATCAGTGTGCCGACAATGCCACCTGTCGCAGCGCCAACCGCACCCCCGATTAAAGCATCTCCCAGAATAGAAGCGATCGCACCTCCTGCGATAACCGGACCAAATCCCGGAACTGCCAACGCACTTAAGGCTCCTAGGACGCCAACTAAACCGCCGACCGCACCGCCTGCTAAGGCACCCGCCGCTGCACCCCCACCGGCTTCATTGCCACCTCCGTAAGGGTTGACTTCAACACCAGCTACCTCATCTTGCCGAGTGCTATCCCGTGCCACCACAGAAACTGTGTTCATGGCAAAACCAGAGTCCCTAAGCTCGTTGAGCGCATATTCCGCCTGTTCAGGTGTAGAAAATACGCCGACAGCTCGCTTGTTTTGGTCAAGGGTCATTTTTTTCCTCCTAGAAGTATTCAATAACTTCCGTCAGCACAAATACAGAATCAATTTTTTATTTATGCACTTTGCTTATCTTTCTGTTTTTTTCTACACTTTTCATCAGCCTGGAGATGTAAAATTTTCTCTATCAACAGATGGGTAAAAGATATTCTTCTATCAGCTCCTAATGCATTTTTTGCATCAGTTTTTTTGACGGAAAACTCTTTTTAGTTTTTGCTCATTTTTTTGTATGCCTTTCTTCCTTGCCCCTTAGCATGAGTGGAAAGACACTTATACTTTGTCTTATACAGTAAACTTAACCCCGAAGCTGCTTCTGTTTCGGGGAAGGGGAAAGAACTTATCTTTTATGAACTTACTTTTATAAGGAGAGGAGTTGCCAAGAGATTAACGGACATTTATCAGGGAGAACCGGCTCCTAGAGCATGAATGGGGAGATTGTGCCCCGATGACCCTGAGAAATTTTTCCGAACAGAGCGCGGGAATTGCCACTGATTCGTTCGGTTATACCACCACCGATAGAGGGCAACTATCGGTACGCTCATAATCAGAAGTAGTTTAAAAGACGCACCGCCAGTTGATTGCCGTTAAAGGGGTGGATCTTTGTGCAAAAGAAGTGGTTACTACCAACCATCAGTGAAATATTAGCCCAGAGCGAACACAGCGAACAAACTGGGGCAAATTCTGTTATGCCTTCTGTAGAGCAGACAGCAGAAAAAGCGCATGGATTGCGCCCTGCCAGCCGGACGGCACGAGAGTACGCCCGTGCCTCGCGGGAGTGGTGTGGAGCGATCGCTGCCTTGGAACAGTTGCTGCTGCAAGTTCTAGAACCTGCCACTGATTCGCTACAAGATTCGCCACAAACCTTGGGCTTAGTTTTAGCGGGCCCTGTGCCGGTTCTGAGCCACCCAGCGGTAATGACTCGCGTACATACCGGAATTTTTACAGCAGAGCGATTTAATCCTCTGGCATTAATGCCATTTCTGCTGCCTCCCGCAACAACTCAGCAAAAGGAAAACGAACCTCAATCCACTTCCAACTTCCCGTTAATCCCTGCCGATCCCTTAACAAGCGAACAGTTTTGCGTAATTTTTACACCACGGTTTAGTTTGGTGATGGTTGTTGGAGAAGATATTACAGGTGCCCCAGCTTTCCAATATTCTTTTGATCCGCAAGTGGTGGAGCAAGCGTGGCAAACTTTGCGATCGCGCTTGTTGCTGGCTAGCCTTCATCAAGTGAGTCAGTTAGAAACTTTAGTCGAACGCTTTGCACCCCAAGCGCCCGATTATCGAACCGTTATGCAGTTTAGCCGCTTGCTATTGAAACATCTGCCCGAAGAAATTAGAGGCGATCGGAAAGACGCCGAGTTTTCCCGTCTTGGGTGTGAGCAAGAAGCAAAAGGTAAAGAGCTAGAAGATAATTCCCAACTGCCCATTTTGAATCCTAAATTAATTGAAAATTCAAAATTAAAAATTCAAAATTCTAATGATGTGGAATTACTTCAAGCGTTTGCCCACGAAGTACGGACGCCCCTGAGTACCATACGCACCTTAACGCGGCTGTTGCTGAAGCGCCGCAACGAATTAGCACCGGACATCATCAGGCGTTTGGAAGCGATCGATCGCGAGTGTACCGAGCAAATCGACCGCATGGAGTTGTTTTTCCGGGCGGTGGAATTAGAAACAGAAACCGTTAAGCGATCGCCCGTTCACCTGACTGCGATGTCGGTGGCGCAGGTCTTCCAAAACAGCATTCCTCGCTGGCAAAAACAAGCAAATCGTCGCAACTTAACCCTAGAGGTGGTATTACCGCAAAAGCTCCCCGCTGTTGTCAGTAATCCCGCCATGCTGGATCAGGTACTAACTGGGTTAATTGAAAACTTCACTCGCAGCATCCCCGCAGGCGGTCATATTCAGGTGGAGGTGACACCCGCCGGAGACCAGCTAAAATTGCAACTCCAGTCTCAAAACCAACCTGACGAAAGCGGCAACTCGCTAGCCGCAGACAACAACCCACCAACGTGCAAGTCAATTGGTCAGCTATTGATGTTTCAGCCAGAAACCGGATGTTTGAGCCTCAATCTCAACGTCACCAAAAATCTCTTCCAAGCGTTAGGAGGAAAACTGATTGTACGGCAACGACCCCAGCAAGGTGAGGTCATGACGGTTTTCCTACCGTTAGATGTGGATGGTTCCGGCATTTGGAATGCTTAATTGGTAATCGCGGGATAGCGATCGCTATCCCGCCACCAATGCAAGTCTTAATATCTAGCATCCGCTCTTTGTTACAGCCGCGCTCGCTGGACAGTATCTTTGTGTCTGGGCTATGACAGTGTAGCTCCTGCCGCACATCTACACCTGTTGACCCAGCCATGCGACGCCCAAAAATCGGACTGATGCTATTCGCCATGCTTGTTGCCAATGGCGTGACGCCAGTTGCCAATCTTCCAGCACCCTTAACAGCACCCCAAGCGTTGGCTCAAACCCCAAATACAAGGAAAGCGGAAGCAGAGCGACTGGATGGGCAAGCATTTGACCAGTATCTTGCCAATCAACAGGAAGCGGCATTACAGTCTTGGCAACAGGCACTCTTGATCTACCAGGAACTCAAAGACCGCCGAGGCGAGGAGTTGGTCCTAGAAAAGATCGACATGGTTTATGAGACTCAAGCAGATCGCCTACGTAAACAAGGAGCTGGGCAGTATTTTACCAGTCAATGGGCAGCGGCATTACAGTCTTTGGAACAGTCACTCTTAATCTACCGGAACATCAAAAACCGAAAAGGCGAGGCATTGGCGCTAGGAGGGATAGGACTGGTTCATGACTCTCTAGGTGACTATGCCAAAGCGATTGATTACACTCAGCAGCAGTTGGGGATCGCACGAGAAATAGAAGACCCACTTAATGAGAGGGCGGCATTGGCCAATCTGGGAGGGATTTACCTTAACCTGGGAAACTACCCTAAGGGGATTGAGTATTCTCAGCAGGTATTGGCGCTCGTTGCAGCAGATGGATTTCCAGATCCACAAGCTGAGGGAAAGGCAGTAGCCAATATAGGAGCAGCTTACGTTTCCCTGGGAGACTATGCCAAGGCGATTGACTACCTTCAGCAGCAGTTAGCCAACGCCCGGGAAATAGGAGACCAACGAAGCGAAGGGGCGGCACTGGGCAATCTGGGAGTGGCTTACAGTAACCTTGGAGACTATGCTAAAGCGATTGAATCCTCTCAGCAGCAGTTAGCGATCGCACAGGAAGTTAAAAATCGACGAAGTGAGGGGTCGGCACTAGCCAATCTGGCAACAGCTTATCTTTTTTTAGGAGACTATACCAAGGCGATTGAGTACACTCAGCAGAGTTTGGCGATCGCACGAGAAATCAAAGATCGACGCAATGAAGGAGCTTTACTAGGTAATCTGGGAGTGGCTTACCGTCACCTTGGAGGCTATGCTAAAGCGCTTGAATATTCTCAGCAACAGTTAGCGATCGCACAAGAAATTCAAAACCGTGAAAGCGAAAGCATAGCGCTGCAAAATATAGGTTTTACTCTCTATAAACAAGGCAATTTCGTAACCGCAGAGCCAATTTTAATGGATGGAATTAAGGTTCTGGAATCTATTCGAGCGGGCTTAGGCAGTAACGATGCGAATAAAGTGTCAATCTTTGAAAGGCAAGTTGGTACGTACCAGACATTACAAAAAGTCCTCATTGCCCAGAGTAAAACTGAGCCAGCACTGGAAATTGCGGAGCGGGGAAGGGCACGAGCCTTTGTGGAATTACTCGCTGATAGGTTGCAGGATGACAGGTTACAGGTTGAAGGTTCAGCTCCACCTTCTAACCTTCAACCTCCTACCATTGAGCAAATTAAACAAATTGCTAAAGCGCAAGCCTCCACTCTTGTTCAATATTCGATTATTTACGACACATTCAAAGTTCAAGGTAAACAACAAGCTCAAGAATCAGAACTCTATATTTGGGTCATCAAGCCTACAGGTGAAGTAACGTTTCGCACAGCTGACCTGAAACCTCTGTGGCAAAAACAAAATATTTCTCTAGAAGAACTTGTTACTAGCAGCCGTGATTCCATCGGCGTTAGAGGTCGTGGCCTTGCCGTTGCCTCTAAAGTGGATAAAACCAGCACTAATAAACGATTACAGCAACTGCATCAACTGCTGATTCAACCGATTGCTGACCTATTGCCAAAAGACCCCAACGACCGAATTATTTTCATCCCTCAACGTGAACTGTTCCTAGTTCCCTTCCCAGCACTCCAAGATGCCAGTGGCAAATACCTCATCGAACAACACACTATTGTGACAGCACCCGCTATTCAGGTTCTGGAGCTAACCCACAAGCAACGGCAACGTGTATCGGGAAAGGAAGTGCTAGTGGTAGGCAATCCTATAATGCCTAACGTTGCTCCTAAAATTGGGGAGAAATCGGAGCCGTTATCTCAGCTACCGGGTGCGGAACAGGAAGCAAAAGCGATCGCTTCTCTCCTCAAAACCAAACCGCTCATTGGCAAGCAAGCGACCAAAATAGCGATCGCGCAACAGATGCCCAAAGCGAAGATTATTCATCTGGCGACACATGGATTGCTGGATGATTTTCAAGGTTTGGGTGTACCGGGTGCGATCGCTCTCGCTCCATCTGAGCAGGATACTGGCTTACTCACCGCTAGCGAAATTCTAGACATGAAACTGAATGCTGAGCTAGTCGTGCTGAGTGCTTGCGACACTGGCAGAGGCAAAATTACCGGCGATGGCGTTATCGGACTATCTCGCAGCTTAATTACTGCGGGTATACCCAGTGTAATTGTGTCCCTCTGGTCGGTTCCAGACGCCCCTACAGCATCCTTAATGACCGAATTTTATCAAAACCTTCAGAAGAATCCCGACAAAGCGCAAGCGATGCGTCAGGCAATGCTGACAACAATGAAGCAACACCCCGATCCGAAAGACTGGGCGGCTTTTACTCTTATTGGAGAAGCACAATAATTAAAACAGAAAAATAGAAATTTTTCTGTTTTAATTCCTTCGCCCGTTGGCTAAGCTCCGTGTAGCTGTTGCTCTTCATTTCGCTCAATGGCAGGCTTCAGACGACGGGGTGAATAGACACACTCAGTATCAGTTGTCTGTCGGATTGGAATTTGAATTACAAACTCAGTTCCCTCACCGGGTGCGGAAATACACTTCAGCTGACCGCCGTGTTTTTCCACAATCTGATAGCAAATTGATAATCCTAAGCCGGTACCTTTACCCACAGGTTTCGTTGTGAAGAAAGGGTCAAACATTTGACGCCGTACCGCTTCCGTCATCCCAATTCCGTTGTCTTCAATCCTGATAGCTACCTGATTTTTACCTACTAATTCGGTGCGTATCCAAATTGTTGGGGGTTGGGAATCGATACTGTCCTCTCCATGAGCCATCCCCCATGATTCCTTAGCAAAGACCTCTTCGAGGGCATCAATGGCATTACTGAGAATATTCATAAATACCTGGTTAATCTGCCCCCCCAAACACTCCACAGCAGGGAGATTGCCATATTCTTTAATAACTTTAATCCCAGAGCGTCCCGCTTTTGCTTCTAGTTGATTTTGTAATATCAGAAGAGTACTATTTATCCCATCGTGGATATTCACAAATTTCTGTTGCGCTTCATCCAATCGGGAGAAATTTCGTAAGGACAGTACCAAGTCCCGAATACGGTTAGCTCCCACCTTCATCGAGCCTAAAAGTTTCGGGAGGTCTGTCTTCAAAAAATCTAGGTCAATTGCCTCAATTTCTGTTTGAATTTCCGGTTCTGGTTGAGGATGATGCTTGATATAAAGTTGCAGCAGATTCAGTAAATCTTGGACATATTGACCGGCATAGCTGAGATTGCCGTAAATAAAATTAATCGGATTGTTAATTTCGTGAGCAATACCAGCTACCAGTTGCCCCAAACTGGACATTTTTTCAGTTTGAATCAGCTGGGCTTGGGTTTTTTGCAGTTGGTGTAAAGTTTGTTCCAGATGTTCGGCTTGTTGTTGTAGAGACGCGATTAATCCTGTCTTTTGTGCCTCGGATTTCCGCAAAGCCGTCTCTACTGCGACACGCTCAATAATGTCCTTTTTGAGAAGCACATTCGCTTGAGCTAATTCGGCAGTTTGTTCCTCTATTTGTCTTTTTAAGTTATCGTGCGCTTGTCGCAATGCCTTTTCAGCTCGTTTGCGCTCAGCAATTTCACAACGCAATCGTTCGTTGCTATTCTCTAATGCTTTGGTACGCTCTTCTACTGCCTGCTGCAATACCTCAATGACATTGTACATATCCGCCGGATTCAGCACTTGTAGCAGGCTGGTTTGGGAGACAATGCCGAGTAATTCGCCCTGATTGCTAGCAACTACCAGACGTCGCACGCGCCGCCGCTGCATTTCTTGATGGGCAACCCATAGGGAATCTGAGGGTTGCAGACAAAATAAGGGTGTACTCATTACGTCTTTTGCCTGCAATTTCGACAAGTCTAATTCCATCGCCTGAAACTGCACCACATCTCGCTCGGTGACAATGCCTACGGGCATTGGGAATTGAGAATTAAGCGTCTTTATTGGCTTGTTCTCAATTTTGTTTTCCCTCTGTTCTGTAATGACGACACAGCTGACTAGCTGACTCGCCATGATTTGGGCTAAATCGAGAACAGAAGCCGTTATAGGCGCATGAACGACTTGGGATGTCATCACATCCGCGACGTATCGCAATCGCGTTAGAAGATTAACGGGTTGCAACGCTTTGCGAATACTATCGTGCGTGACAATTCCGACTACCCCTGCATTATCGTCAATGATTGGCAGATGGCGAATTCGGTGCTGACGAAATAAGGAAAGAGCCGTGAAAACATCGTGAGCTTCTGATTGCCGGAGGGTAATGGCTGGTTGCGTGACGACATCGACAATTTTGACGTTAATTAGGGAAGCTCTGGCGGCAGTCAGTCTAACAATATCGCGCTCTGTAAAGACTCCCACAAGCTGCGATCCTTGCATGACTAAGACACAATGACCTGCGGCATCGGCAGTGTCAAAATCGGTCTCCTCTTGTGACAACCAACAGGATGCAGGGTGCGGCAAGGCGGCGTTCATTCCCTCGCTCGCCTCCCAGCTTGGGTCTTCTGATGCTGCACTGGTGTCTGCTTGTGTCCCTCTGGCTTGGGTTCCTCTGGGCAACTCACAACTACTACGTAACTGGCTCATTAGCGCCAACACATCAAGCAGGGGTGTATCAGGCGCTACAGTCAGAGGCTGACGGTCAATAGCAGGGTCTAGAGATAGGCAAGGAAGCGGCAGGGCGTTGGGCTGCATTGTGAACCCATCCAGTAATTTCCACAGGGGTACTGTTGGCAATTGTAAACTGTGATACACCCAAACTTCTGCTAATTCTTAGTTATGTGCAATAAATCATTACTTGATTGCAATAAATATTTATGTTTTATGAAAGAAAATAAATCCCTAGATAGAGGGCTAATTCATAAATTGTCTATATAAAATCCGTACAGTAACCTAAGAGAAAATATTTCCCTTTCTAGAATAAAGTTCAATGAGTCCAATAGTTCTTAGCTCTTCAAAAATGAGGAATCGAGGGTTATTTTTCTTATCAAAAAAGAATAATAAAAAGGCTCCAGCAACAACTCAAAATTAGGATATCGGGCAAGAACTGATACATGATACATTAAACCCAAATTCGTGCTGGTATATTGCACCTAAAATAATTTACAAATAAGCTTAATGATTAGGGTATAGGCTAATTGCTAATTGGGCAAAAAAGGGCTTTGATTAGCGACTAGCCATTCGTTATTCAGGCTTAAACAGCACCAGTATTTTATCAACAATCGCATCACCAGCGCGGGTTTGCAGGATGGAATATGCTAATTCAATGAACGCAAAATCAGGGCGATTGTCTGTTTTAATCAGTTTGCTAGCAGGATAAAAAGTAATGTCATTGACAATGCCTTCATTCGTTATCCCTGTTTGCCAACCTGCTCGATTCCACGACAGCGATTTCCCACGTAAAGTCAACTGAAACCACTCGATATCATCTTCTCGCAGGTCAATAAACAGATCGAAATAAGGTTCTCCACCCTGATACCATACTCTTTCGACGCCATCTCCCTTGGCTGAGGTCAATAGCTTCTGATTGATCCGTCGCAACGAAGCGCCCAGTCCTGCAATCTCATCCCGATCCATAGCCATATCCATTTTTCGCATAGCAGCAAGGTTAATTACGTCACAATCAATCTGGGCGTAGGTTGACAGTTCGTTAAATAAGTAAGGCACGGATTCTCTCTTTAGAACATATTGGTGGATACGAGACTTCTGAGGGTGACTCCGGATTTGAGAATAAGGTTAGAGGCTGCAAGCCAGCGATAAACACTAAAAAAGAAAGAACAACTTGTTGTAGGTGCAGGTTTATCCATCTAGTTGGCTATTTACAAATATTTGGCTTCAACCCGTCCTTATGCAACTAACAAACTTCATCGTTTTATTTGTCCTGCCTGAACAGAGAGAATTTGAGAAGAATTCAACCACTGGGCATCGAAGGAACCTAAGTGAGTAGTGGTAATCAGGGTCTGAAAGCGGTCTTGGATGGCATCTAACAGTTGATTTTGGCGGTTTGGGTCTAACTCGGCTAGAACATCATCAAGTAGCAACAGCGGCGGTTCTCCAACGACTTCTTCAATCAGCTTTAGCTCTGCCAGTTTCAGTGCCAAGACTAGGGTTCGCTGCTGACCTTGGGAGCCATAGATTCTTGCCGGTGTTTGGTTGATGGTAAACTCAACTTCGTCCCGGTGAGGACCGACGAGGGTTGTGCCTTGGTGACATTCGACGACCCGACGCTGTTGAATTTTCTCTAGAAAAGCTTGTTGCACCGCTTCGGCGTCGTCCTTCTCCAGGGTGACATTGGGGGCATATTTTAATTCCAGCACTTCCGCTCTACCGCTAATGCTAGCGTGCCAAGCCTGAGCGAGAGGTGCCAGCCGTGTCAGGACTCTGGCTCGACGACGGGTAACGCGAGAACCCGCGATCGCTAATTGGACATCCCACAACGCCAATTCTGAGTCACGATTCAAGTCCCCATCGGTGGAAATTTCCTCTTGCCTGTTACTAGAAGAAGGTTGGGCTTTTCTCGCTTCTTGTCTTAATAAGGCGTTGCGCTGCCGTAATACTTGGTTATATTGCTGCAAAATGTGGGCGTAGACGGGTTCCAACTGGGTGAGGATGGAATCTAGCCAGTTGCGGCGTTGTTCGGGGGCACCTCGCACTAGATCTAAATCTAAACTGGAGAATTCTACAGCGTTGAGGACGCCGAGAAAATCCATTTGGCGTCGCAAAGCTTCTTGGTTAATGGCTGCGGTACGACGCCCTTGAGTGCGGAGGGTTAAAGCCAGATCCACTAAGCCGTTAGCGCGTTCCAGCGTGGCTGTAATTTTACCGTCCGCCGCGCCTTCGCGGATCAGGTCGCGATCGCGTCCGGCTCGATGGCTTTTGAGGGTTGATAGTAACTCGACTGCTTCCAAAAGATTGGATTTTCCTTGGGCATTATTCCCCACCAAAATCGTCTTAGGAGCCTCGAAATCAACTCCACAATCCAAGTAGTTGCGAAATTGGCGCAGGTGGAGGGTTTTGAGATACATAGCTAATGGATCGTTAGTAATGGAATGGGTAATGGGGCATGGGTGATTATTTTCAGCCTAGATTCTTCCAATAACCAGTCCCTAATTCCCCATTACCGATGACCCATTACCGTCTGCCTTTGTAAAAAAAACGGATAAACAGTTTTTCCATCTCAACCCAAACGAACATTAAGGCACTGAAGCCGATACAAATACCGAGTTCAGTAAGAGTCAGGTAGTGAGTTCCAAAGAAAGAACGCAGAGGGGGTACGTAGACGAGCATTAGCTGCAACGCCGTGGTGACAACCACTGCTCCCCACAAATACAGGTTGGTAAAGGGATTCATCTCGATCGTCAGTCGGCTGTTAGAACGAACGGCCAAAGCGTGTCCCATCTGAGCGAGACACAAGGTTGTAAAGACCATCGTTTTCCAAACCTCTGGATTTCCCGGATAGCCTGGTGCATGAGTATAGTTGTAAGCCCATGCCATCAAAGCAATACTGATAATCGCAAAGACAATCCCAATCCGAACCATGTAAGAACCCAGCCCTTGGGCAAAAATACTTTCGCGGGGATTCATGGGAGGACGGCGCATCACGTCGGGTTCTGCGGGTTCTACGGCAAGGGCGAGAGCGGGTAAACCATCCGTAACCAGGTTCATCCAGAGAATCTGCAACGGCGAGAGCGGAACGCCCCCCAAGCCAAGCAGAGGTGCAGCGGCAATGGTCAACACTTCGCCGATGTTGCTGCCCAAAATGTATTTAATAAAGCGGCGAATATTACTGTAAACAGTCCGCCCTTCTTCTGTAGCGGCGACGATGGTGGCGAAGTTATCGTCCAGTAGCACCATATCGCTGGCTTCTTTGCTGACATCGGTGCCGGTAATGCCCATTGCGATGCCGATGTCGGCTTGTTTGAGTGCTGGGGCATCGTTGACGCCATCGCCGGTCATGGCGACAAATCTACCGCGACGCTGGAGGGCTTGAACAATGCGGAGTTTGTGTTCGGGGGCAACACGGGCGTAGATGCTAACTTCGTCAACGACTTGATCTAGCTCCTCTGGACTAAACTTTTGCAGTTGTTGACCTGTGAGGACGCGATCGCCTTCTTGGGCAATCCCTAAATCTTGGGCGATCGCTTGTGCTGTCAGCTGGTGGTCGCCAGTAATCATCATGGCTCGAATTCCAGCCGCTTTGCATTTAGCGACTGCATCCCGCACTTCCGGACGCGGAGCATCCTGCATTCCGACTAAACCCAGCCAAACTAATTCTTGCTCGTTTGTTTCCTCCGATCCTTCGGGCGGAACGGTCTCTAAAGGCTTGTAAGCAAATCCCAGTACCCGCAAGCCCTTACTTGCCATCTGGTTATTTTGCTCCAGAATTTGAGTTCGTTGCTCATCGCGCAGAACTTCGCTCTGGTCGCCTACCTGAATTTGGGTACAACGCTCCAAAATTAACTCTGGAGAACCCTTCGTAAACATCAGGTGGCTGCTAGAAAAAGGCGTGTTTTGAATCCCAGCGCCCGCTTCGCAGATCGCGCTCATCCGCTTGCGTTCGGAGGAAAAAGGAAACTCGGCAACGCGGCGCATTTGGCGGCTTAGCGGTTCCTTATCAATTCCTCCCTTCCCAGCCAGGACAATTAATGCCCCTTCTGTGGGGTCGCCGAGAATTGCCCACTCATTCTTGTCGTGCTGTAACATTGCGTCATTACAAAGCACGCAGCCAAGCATGAGGATTTGCAGATCCCGATACTGCTCTGCGGCTACCTGCCGCTCGTCGAGATAAAATTCTCCGGTAGGGATGTAACCTTCGCCGGTAACGCGGAAGGTATGGTTTGCCGTGTCTACCCGCTGCACCACCATTTTATTTTGGGTGAGGGTGCCGGTTTTATCCGAGCAGATAGTTGTGACAGAACCGAGGGTTTCTACCGCTGGGAGTTTGCGAATCAGTGCGTGGCGGCGTACCATCCGCTGGGTTCCCAGTGCCAACGTCACTGTAATGACTGCTGGCAAGCCTTCTGGCACTACCGCCACTGCCATCGATAGAGAAACTTCCACAAGGTCTTGCAAGACATTCCAGTTCCAACGCCCCTGGCTGAAGAAATTATGCAGCATTCCGCCGACGATGACGATGGCAACTAAGATCAAAGAACCCGTCACCAGCACGTTGCCCAGCTGGGTCATTCGCTGTTGCAACGGGGTGTCTTCAGCTTCGACGGATTGCAGCATATCGGCAATTTTGCCGAGTTCCGTCTTCATACCAGTGCCGGTGACGATGACCTTGCCGCGCCCTTGGACGACTTCAGTGCCTTGAAAGACTAAGTTAATGCGATCGCCCAATGCGGTTTCTTCACTCAGATGCACAGCTGCCTGCTTACTTGATGGATGAGCTTCGCCGGTTAGTGCCGATTCCCGCACTTGCAGATTTGACTCTTCAATTAGACGCCCGTCGGCGGAAACCTGCACCCCTGCTTCGAGGAGCATGATGTCTCCTGGAACAAGATCCTTGCCGTCCACCTCTAATTGTCTGCCATCGCGGATCGTTCGCACTTTCGGAGAGGAAAGCTTCTTGAGGGCGGCAAGTGCTTTTTCGGCGCGGCTTTCCTGGAGATAGCCCAAGACGCCGTTAAGGATGACAATCAGTAAAATTGCAATTGTGTCCTTGAAGGGAATTTCACCAGGGGCTAATCTGCCAGCGCGTAAATCCACCAGGTCTAGAATCCCGGAAATCAGTGCTACTAGAATCAGCATCAACAACATGATGTTCTTGAACTGATCGAGCAAGATTTCCCAGGTACTTCGACCCGCAGTTTCTTGCAGTTCGTTGGGGCCGTATTGCTGCAACCGCTGTTTGGCTTCCTGGGTCGTCAGACCAACTTCTGGGTCGCTTGCTAGCTGCTCCAGTGTCTTGTCCACTGGTAGAGTATGCCAGACGCTTGCTAGATCGGGTTTTGAATGTGAAGGAGATGGGGTCACGGGAAATGCTTTAACACCTACTAGCACTTAATCATAGGGCTTAAATCCGGTGACTGGGAGGTATTTTAAGGAGTGCGTAGGGGTGATTGTGGAACTAAAACCGATATTGCTTTAGGAATTAGGCGAAATTTGGCAGGGGTGTAAGTGGTGATTTCACCATCAGTATTAATCGGGAGAGGTTTTAGCGTGGATACCTCAATTTCCCGCCCTTGAAGACTTCGCACCTCAGGCCATTCTGCTTGTTTTCCTTTTAGCATGGAAGGTAGCAATCGGACGATCTGCCATGCATTTTGAACTTCCAAGCTGTACAGATCCAAGCGCTGGTCGTCAATGGTAGCATCGTCAGCAACGGTCATGCCACCGCCGTAATATCGTCCGTTGCCTACGGCAATCTGAACGGTTCTCACCTGAATAGATTCGCCATTGAGACGAATTTTTGCTAGAAAAGGACGCGATCGCCCAACTACCTGGATGGCGGTGACTGCATAGGCGAAGACTCCCCAGCGTTGCTTAGTTTCTTTGGTTAGCTGCTGAGTAATTTGCACGCTCAATCCGAGACTAGCAACATTGAAGAAGTGCTTTCCATTCACCCAACCTAAGTCAATTCGCTGTTTTTGACCTGTTGCAATTACCTCGCAAGCTTCGGGGAGGGAGACAGGAATTGAAAGGGTTCGTGCCAGGTCGTTGGCTGTTCCTAAAGGCAGGATGCCCAACGGGAGTTGCGTGTCAATCAGACCCTCGGCGGCGGCATTTAGGGTGCCATCTCCGCCACCGATGATAACGAGATCGACACGATCGCGGTAACGACGGATAATTTCTGGTATCTGCTGGGGCTTTTGTGTGGACTCTTCTTGCAGGTCAAAGCCTAACTCCTGCAATTTGGCAACCGCCTCTGATAGACCTTGTTTTCCTCGGCGTGCGTGGCGATTTAGCAGCAACAATGCTCGCCGGTTCATGCTGAGCCTCTTCCATTAATTGTCAATTATCTTGACAAACCTTTGATAAAAAGAAATCTACCTGGGGAGGCAAGAGGAATTGAAGCTTGAAGGAGAATCTTGAGCTGACCCCCAATCTTAACTTGACAATTTGCCACTTTGTAATTTTGATAATTTTCGCTGTGTTTACAAATATCGCTGAAGGACTTGGGCAGTCGCTTGTCCAGTTTTTGTCCAGCTAAATTGACTGGCTCTAGCAAGACTAGCTTGACGAAGACGCGATCGCCATCCTGAATCCGTCACCACTGCCTGCATCGCTTCGGCAATTTCTCCCACGTTGTAGGGATTGACTAAAAGGGCGGCGTCACCCGCGACTTCTGGCAGCGAGGAGAGGTTGGAAGTAATCACGGGGGTGCCACACGCCATTGCTTCTAAAACGGGCAGTCCAAAGCCCTCCCAGAGGCTAGGGAAGACGAGAGCGATCGCTTGATTAATTAGCGTCGGCAATTCCTCGTAGGAAACGTAATCTAGAAATTTTACTTGATTCTTTATACCTAGCTGTTCCACCTGCGCCATCAACACAGGCGTATAACGCTTATCCCCAGATCCAGCTATCCATAATTCATTGTCACGGCAACTTGGTAAAGTAGCGAATGCGTTAATTAACCGAGCAATATTTTTGTAGGGATCTTGGCGACCAATATAGAGGAAATAATTGCTTCTAGGAATATTTAGAAACCGAAAATGATTGACGTCATAAGCCAAATGAATTGGCGTAATTTTATATTCTGGAATGTGGAAGAAATCAATAATATCCTGAGCGGTGGAGCTAGAGTTACAAATAATATGCTCAGCTTGCGCTAAAACCTGGGGAATATAGTAGCGGAAGTAGAGCGTTAGGGGAGAAAAGCGTTTAGGAAACCGCAGCGGGATGAGATCGTGAACCATTACCACTGAACGGCAACCCGCATACAACGGCGCTTCAGGAACTGGGGAAAAGATTAAACTAGAATTCAATTTTTTGTAAATTTTGGGCAACTGCCGCTGCGTCCACAGCAGACGGCGAAAATGCCCTTTTGACCCTTGTGCGGGGGTTAGATCCGACGGAACTGGATAGCAGCGATAGTTGGGAAAATTTTGGGCTGTCAGTAAGGTTGGTTCGAGAGGCTGTAGATGAGGAAAAAGATTTATGGCATAGGTGCTGATGCCAGTAGGTTGAGAAAAAATGAAGGAAAGATTGATGAGCAAGTGATTGAATAAGCAATCCTCTAAATTACTCATGTCAACAATGACTTATATGCCTTAAGCGTTTCCTGTGCCGTTCTTTCCCAAGAAAATAGTTTAGCTCTTTCTTTACCCTTCTGAATTAATTCGCTACGAAGCTGAGAATCACTAATTACTTTCAAAATTGCATCTGCCAAGCTAGCCGGATCATCCGGGTCAATCAAAAGGGCTGCATCTCCTGCCACTTCTGGCAATGAGGATGTATTAGATGTGATAACAGGTGCGCCTAAAGTCATTGCTTCCAATACAGGCAGACCAAATCCCTCGTAGTAGGATGGATACACAAAAGCATCAGCTTTGGAGTAAAACACAGCAACCATTTCATCAGATAAATAGTCAAGGTGATGAATCTGGCTTCTCCATGCTGAACTTTCAATTTCTCTAAATATGGGTTCGTAATTCCATCCTTTCTGACCAATTAAAACCAATTGATGCTCTAATTTGTATTTTTCCTTCAAGAAATTAAAGGCTTTAATTAAATTATTAATATTTTTTCTTGGCTCAAGTGTACTCACAAATAACAAGTATGGTTTGGAAAAGTCATATTCACTAGATGCCTCCATTTGATGCGCTAGTTCTTCAGATAAATATCCGGAATAGTAGCGACTGGCCAGCGGAGTTACATAAATCCGTTGAGGATCTACGCCCAAGTAGTCAACAATGTCTTTTTTAGAGCTTTCTGAAATTGTTAGTACTAAATCTGTCCATTCCAAGCACTTTTTGACTCGCTTATTGTATGTTTTTACGACAGAGTTAGTATAAGCTGGAAATTTAATAAACGTTAAATCATAAACATTCATAATTTTTAGAGCGTTTCTACAGGGATAAACGTAATAATTTGTTCCCTGTAATATATCTGGTTCATCCAGATGCTTTTCAAAGTACTTAGATACCATCCAATTCGAAGGTATAGACAATAAAATGTTTGAAATTCTAACTGGTATGGGAACTATATGAAACTGAGAATCTATATTTAAAGATTTAGGAGGAGATATATTCCGGCGTAGCCAATTTCTTAAGCCAGGTTGGTAAGAAATACTTAACTGAAACTTTTCTTTAACCTGTAGTGGATGGAGGGAGCGAATTAAGTTGGTAACATAAAGACCGACCCCGCTAGCATTTGGCTGTATGGGTGTTGCATCAATTGTGATTTTTAGCATTTAGGTTAAATTGTATAGATTCTTTCATAAATGGTTACTAAAATTTAGTTGTAAACCATTCATAAACTATATCGGTAACAGGTTCTTGCTCCAAGCTTATCCACATGGGTAAACGAACCAGCCGTTCACTTGCAGTATCTGTTACGTTCAAGCTGCCATGAGCTTTCCCATATTTTTTACCTGCTGGGGATGAGTGCAGAGGAATATAATGGAACACTGCTCCAATTTTTTTAGGCTTGAGGTATTCCAGTAGTTCGGCCCTATGTTCTCCATTCTGGAGTAACAGATAATACAAATGCCCATTTTGTTGGCAATTTTTAGGTATTATGGGGCGTCTGAGAATGCCTTTTTCCTCTACATCCAAAAACCGTTTGTGGTAGTTTTCCCAGATTTTTAATCGATTCTGGGTAATCTCTTCTGCTAATTCTAGTTGAGCTAAAAGGAATGCAGCCACAAGTTCACTAGGTAAGTATGAAGAACCAATGTCCACCCATGTATATTTGTCGATCTGTCCTCTAAAAAACTTGCTACGGTTTGTACCCTTCTCACGGATAATCTCAGCCCGTTCAATTAATTTAGAATCATTAATTAATAAAGCTCCCCCTTCGCCAGAAATCAAATTTTTAGTTTCGTGAAAGCTTAGAGCAGCCAGATGTCCAATACTACCCAAAGGTCGCTCCTTATATTTAGACATTATGCCTTGAGCAGCATCTTCAATGACTAAAAGATTGTATTTGTCTGCCAGTGCCATAATGACATCCATTTCGCACCCTACACCTGCATAATGAACTGGAACAATGGCTTTGGTCTTGGATGTAATAGCAGCTTCTATCTGAGACTCATCAATATTGAGAGTATCTGGGCGAATGTCTACGAAAACTGGCACAGCCCCACGTAATACAAAAGCATTAGCAGTAGATACAAATGTATAAGATGGCATAATTATTTCATCCCCTGGCTGGATGTCTGCGAGAATTGCTGCCATCTCTAATGCTGCCGTACAAGAATGAGTTAATAATGCTTTGTAACAGCCAATTTTTGACTCTAACCAAGCATGGCATTTTTTACTGAATTCACCGTCTCCAGAAAGGTGCTGGTTCTGAATGGCTTGAGCAATGTACTCAAGTTCGCGACCCGTAGCAAAAGGAACATTAAAAGGAACTTTATGAATATTCACGGCTTTTATAAAATTGCTTGCTAAATTACTGCTAAAAAACTTAATAATTGCCCGTTTGCGTTACATACATTAAATATACTAAACCATTAATAAAATGCAACCCAAAAAGTAATAAGCAAAAGAAAAACTTGGTTTTTAATTTATAAAAAATACTAGCAAAATAAAAATCTTTTAAGTTTTGTTGCTTAAATAAAAATAAAATTGAATAAACAAAAAGTATAAATAAAGTAATTTGTCCCCCCCATAAAAAGTTACCAGCATACATCCTACTTGATTCTCCTAAAAAGTAAATATAAAAAATAGAGACTAAAAATACCAACCAAGCTAAATTAAGACTAAACTCAGTTTTAGCTTTTTTCCAAAACAAAATATAAACAGATAATGGGAAAAGAATTGACATTATAAAATCATACAAAAGGCTATTTGAGTAGAAGCTCATAACTTTAAAAGGAGCAAAAACTATGCTACTCTTTCCTCCTTTGATAAAAGTTGGATCGCTTAGGTATGTCAAGCTGAACTGCCACCCAAGAACTATGAGGGCTGGAACACAGAGACTCCAAATTATTAGCCTACTGTTTATAAATTTATTCATATATAATTTATATATTATTACAAAAAATATAGCTGGTATCAGGCAAATAATATAATTAGGCTTAGTTATCAAAGACAGTATCGTTAGAAAAAATAAACTTAGATTTATTTTCTTAGTCTTAGAGTATGATTCTGGATGCTTAAAAATCTCACTTATTGTATTGAAAATCAATAGGCATATCGGTTTAGCAAGCAACGTTGTGGCACTATGATACATAGTTATTCCTATATACCCAAGATAAAGCCTAGGGTATGTAAATAAACTAATAGGTGTAATAATCATTAAAGCTAAAGTTATCGGTATGGAGTAAAATTCCTTTTTAGAAAAAGGAATGTTTTGACGAATATTACACTCAGCAATTATAGCTAAAATCCAGCAAGCACATATAGGAACAATATAGTATCCAGCAATATTAAAACTAATAAAAGGAGCAAGAATATGTATAATAATAACGAGTAATTGATATAAAAAATGAGGAGTTCCAATAAATTTTCTTTCTGCCATTTGTTGAGCTAATTCAATGTGAAAAGTATAAGTTCCTGTTGGATCGGCTGGGTAGAGACGAGAAAGAGGTAGACCCCAGAGTACAGTGACTCCAATAAGTAAAATGATTATTGTAATTAAATTGCTTTTTTTCACTTTTTGGCAATTAATAGTAGAGAGCCGCCCAATGGAAATGACAAACCTAACCGGATTGCTGCACGTTCAAAATCAAGCACTTTTCCTAGAATAGAATTTGCTAAACCGCTTATTCTCAGTTCAGATAAAGGATCGTAGTTTAGCTGAGGCCGTTGCTGCTGCGAGCGAGAAAGAAGCATGAGTGGTAGGAGGAGCGAGACAAAAGATGTCATTCTCACAATCTTAAACCCAGCCCGTTGTACTTTTGTTTTTAACTCTTGAGCGCGATATCGGCGTACATGATGAGCATAATCGTCGGCTTGGCTCCATAGCCAAGGATGCTGTGGAACTGTTAGTATAATTCCCCCTCCTGGTTTTGTTGCTCGATACATTTCCGCTAAAACTATGCGATCTTCTTTAATATGTTCCAGTACGTCAAAAGCGCCGATAATATCAAATTCTTCCTCAAAGGGAATTTTACAGGCATCCATCTGGAATAAGTCGGCTTTAGAAAGCCGTTGGGCAGCGAAAGCCAAGCCAGTGCTGAATATTTCACTTCCAGATAAGGTTAGTTTAGGGAATGCTTTCTCAATACCAGCTAAAACAAAACCAGTTCCACAACCAATTTCTAAAAAGTTTTGAGCTTGGGGAAAGTAGCGTCCTAGCGCCCAAAGTAGTAAATGGTTGCGAGAACAGAACCAAAAATTTTCGGCCTCTAAAGTGGCCAATTGGGGAAAAAAATTAGGCTCGTAGTTATCATTTATTTGTGCAAATTCAGGTGAAAATGATAAAAAGCCATCAATCCGTTTGGGTCTATAGGAACATGAAAGACATGCCCAGTTCAAGCTATCAAATCGCGTGCCACACTTGCTACAAATTTTCATGTTAATTTAGCAAATCAGTATTATTTCACTAAGATATGGTAAACATCGACTGGATTCCTAAACTTAAATCCTAGCGAGGAGTAAAGATTGAGAACTGAAATATTAGAAGCTGAAATTGAACTTGTCAGTTCCTGATATTTTTGGCTAAATACTTCTTGACAAGCAGCGCTCCAGAAGTACTTAGCCATTCCTCTTCCTCTATATTCTTCACTTAACGCATGAAGAACGATTTTATTTTCAACACATCCCCAAAATCCAGCTATCTGACCATCAGACATTAACCCGAAAACATTTTGAGAGTTATAAAGTTCTTTAAGCCATAAGTCATATCTAAGATCGGCTAGATTCCGATCTAGATTAAAATCTTTATGGAATCGACCATGAATAAAAGCTCCATGAGAAATTTTAATTAAATCGTCTATAGAAACTAACTTAGAAATTTGAATTCCTGCTTTTACATATTCCACAAAGCTATTGCGATTACAGTAAGGTTCAATTAAGGTATCACAGTAATAAAAACCATATTCATGCAAAATTTTTTTAGAGAAAAGTGGATTGACTTTTACGGTGTAATGTCCAGGCTGGAGTACCTTAAAAACTGAATTAAAGATTTCTTCGGATTTAGAAACAATTTCAAAGGTATCGAAGCCAAATACTTTGCTATCCCAAGGAGTCGGCAAAATATACTCAGAAATGTCCATTATTTACACCTTGGATTCGTTTGGAATCAGCTAGGGTTTTTAAAGTTGAAGGAGTAAATGTAGAATTTCTGATGAGATATAAAGGTCTTTTCTTAGCTTCATCAAAACTTTTCCCTAAGTAGATGCCAATAATGCCAAGATTAGAAATAATAATTCCTCCTAGGAAATACAAAGAAACAATAAGGCTAGTCCAACCTGTAACAACGGAACCATAAATAGCTGCATTTATAAAAATATAAGCTCCATATAAGAAAGCAAAAAACGATATCATAAATCCCAAGCGAATAGATAACCGGAGCGGTTTATCAGAATAAGCAATTGTAGTTTCAGATGCTAATTTCCAAAGCTTGCGGAATGTGTATGTACTTTTCCCGGCTAGGCGAGAATCATGCTTTACATCAATGCTGGCAGTTGGAAAACCCATCCAGTCTACCAAACCACCAAAAAATCTCAATTGTTCGCGCATAAGACGAAAACTTTCTAAAACTTTCCGCGAAATCATCCGGAAGTTGCCAACTTGAGCATCATATTTAATATCTGCAAGGTAGCTAAATATTTTATAAAATAGCCTCGAAGTCAGACGCTTCAAAATTGGATCTTTTCGCTTACCTCTCCGAGCAAGCACTACATCATAACCTTCTTGTGCTTTGGCGTAAAATCGGGGGATTTCTTCAGGACGATCCTGCAAATCACAGTCCATCACTACTACCCAGTCACTATCACAATAATCTAAACCAGCTGTAATTCCGTAATGTTGCCCAAAATTGCGACTGAACTGAATTCCCTTTACTCGCCGATCCTGATGGGCTAACTCCAGAATAATCTCCCAGGAGCGATCGCCACCACAGTCCTCTACCAAAATTATTTCAAAATCTTCTGAAATTGTTTCTAAAGAATCTTTTAAACGTTCATAGAGTTCATGCAAACAATCCTCAGCTTTATAAACAGGAATAACCACAGATATATGAGGCATATTTTTTTACCTAACCTCAGATGTCGTACAAGATTTGATTATCATTTAACAACATGAGATTGTTAGCTTCATTGAATGAATTGAAAGTTCCTGCATCCATCCAGCGTCCATTTACAAAGCTGAATTGCAACTGCCCCTGTTTTAGATAGAGTTCGTTAATATTAGTAATTTCCAGTTCTCCCCGCTCGGAGGGCTGAACCTTACGTATCAAATCAAACACTTGGCGATCGTACATATAACAACCGACAACAGCATAGTTAGTCTTGGGTTCTGTAGGTTTTTCTTCAATTTTAATAATTTGCTTTTCATCAAGAGCTGCGATTGCAAATCGTTCTGGATCTCCAACTTCCTTGAGGAGAACTCTAGCTCCCTCAGCTTGTTCCGCAAAAGCTTCAACGTGTTGGCGGATAGAATACTCGAAAATATTATCACCTAGTAGCACAACTATTTTTTTCCCTTGTGCAAATTGCTCCCCTAGGGATAAAGCGTCAGCGATACCTGCTGCTTCTTCTTGGACTCGGTATGTAAATTCACAGCCAAATCTTTTTCCCGACCCTAAAGAATTTACAACATCTCCCATATGGTTGGTGGAAGTCACTATTAAAATATCCGTAATGCCTGAACTTGCTAGTTGTTTAACTGAATGCCAGATCATGGGTTCTTTCCCAACTGGCAACAAGTGCTTATTCGTGACTTCCGTCAAGGGGGCAAGCCGTGTCCCTTTACCACCAGCAAGAATGATTCCTTTCACACTAATCTCTGTAGTTTTTGAATAAGAAACTAACTCAAGCATCGAGATTTTCTGTTATAAGCTGCGATAAAAACTGAAACTCACGAAGTTTTGCTTTTTTTAAGGTTGCACCTAAAAACTACCTTGTGAGATTGCGATAACCCGCCAGAGTACCATATTGCGGACTTTCTAGGACGAAAATTTGTTTCCAGTTCGGATCGTTGCGTATCTGCTCTGCTACATATTTGGCTACTAAACGAGTTTTGGGGCTGGGTTTGACCTGCCACCAAGTATTCGTTTCTGCCCGCCCTGGGTCATTAAACACCACAGCAATGTCAACCTGTTGAGTAGTATCAGCGTAAACACGCTCACTCAATTTGTTTGCAGACAGGTTGGGGTAGAAGCCTGACCAGTAAGATTCATGGACAGTAAAAAGTTTATTAGCTGGTAACGGTAATTTACCATAACGGTAGAACGTTTCCATGCTAGGTATATAGGTATATTCGTCGAAATAAGAACTCCAAACCACTGAGCCTCCTGCTCTAATCAATTCTTGAGCTAGGGCAACATCAAGCGCTTTTAGTTCTTTCGCTTCAGGATAAGGATGTGTAGCAAAGGAATAGTTGTCTAGAGTCGCACGTCCTCCTAACAAAAGTGCTACAGAAATTAACATGGCTGACAACCGCACTAGCACTCGGTGGTTTGACCAATTCTGGCTAATAGTAACAGGTGATACAACTGCAAAGAATATCAAGGGCACGGCATACATAGTGGAATGTCCGCCCTCCCCTGCACGGAGTACAAGAACTAAGAAAAGAATAACGGAACTGGCGTACCAGATTGAAATTATCAGGTCTTTCCATCTCCGACTTATATCTTGCCAGAACAATACTAAATTAACTAAACAAATAGTACCAAGGATAAAAGTTCCAGGAATTCCAAATAAGTAGTCTACTAAGAAATGGATTACAAAAGTAGTTGATGCTAGTAAGCTCCGATTCAAAGCATATCCATAGACCGTGTAATACTCTAGGTTGCTCTTAAGGTGAGAAATCAAGAAGTATCCAGCTAATAGACCAGTTGTAATACCGATTACGCAAAGCGGCAACAAGATTGTCTTGACAGGAGCACCCTCGCGCCGCCATCGCTGAATAAGGTAGCCCGCCAAGACAGGTACACAGATTACAAAAGCATAGGCTGCGGCAATATAGCGGCTAAGAGTAGCACATGAGGCTAGTACAGCAAATCCAACCAGCCACTTCAAACTTCGCCCTCCGGAGGAGTTTAAAAGGCATAAGGCTGCTCCTCCAATGAGAATAGCTGCGGGGAGATCTAGCCAGTAAGCGCTTAAGCCGAGTCTTGGATGAAATATTCCTGGTATTGCACAAAATAGAGCCATACAGGAAATTGCGTAGGGAGTGCAATCAGTTCGACGGTGAACTGTCCAACCAAGCAGCCCTAAAAAAATGAAGAGCATTGGCAGCACAGTAGCTACATGGCCTACATTATTAGCTAGCAAACTAGGAGCAAAAAGGATCAGCGGTACTGTCCGTAATGGATGTCTGTTGTTGACCAACCATTCTTGTATAGCTAACCCAAGACGCCCTTCATTTGCTAGGCGGACATATAGACGAGCATTCTGTAAAGAATAGGATATAGGATCGTAGAAGTAAGAATAATTCTCTAGGTAAGCTTGCTCAATCTTGATGGTAATAAATCCTATTACGCTGGTTAGAAAAAAGGCCCATAAAAATATAACAAATAGTGGTGACTTTAGCCATTCTCGCATCCAGGTCATATAATTATTCTCTACCAGATAATTTTATTGCTTTTAGGATTTGATAGTACCGATCTTCTAAACCAAGATAAATTTGGGAAAAACCACCAAAATGCCATTTTGGCAAGGATAATAGGTGGGATCCATCTTTTCCATCGAAGAAATCCCCAGAAGCTATTCCAGATTAATGCTTTAGTAAACTGCCTAACTTGATTATCATCATATCTACTTAAATTAGTAGTTTCTTCAACTTTTATTAAAGCATATCCAAAAATCCAATTCTCTGGAACATTTTTAAAATTTTTATCTAACATCTCATTAATTTCACAATGGGCTTCCAATCTTTTCCCAAGAGTTTTATTAGTTTTATACATCCGCGAACCTGCCAATTTTTGGGGCAAATAGTAAAAATCAATATTTTTCCCATAACGGAGCCATAGCTCATAGTCCATACAGTATTCTAAGGAAGCATCTAAGTTGCCGAACTTTTCCACTAAGCTGCGTCTAAAAAATACTGCTGGTTGGCAAAGATAGCAGATTGACTTCAATCGGTCATAGTTCCAAGGCTCTGTGGGAAAAGAAGCTATGATCCTCCCTTCCTCATCAATCCAGTCAGCATCTCCATATACAGCTTGTACGTTTGGATAAGCTTCAAATACCGCTTTAACTGCTTCAAAAGCTCCTGAATAGTAAATATCATCGGAATTAATCCAGGCAATAACATCACCCGTTGTCATTGATATACCTTTATTTACGGCATCCGCTTGTCCGCGATCAGGTTCCGATATCCAGTGAATTTTATGATTGTAAAAATTTAGGATTTCTATTGTTTCATCCTGACTACCCCCGTCACAAATAACGTACTCCATGTCGGGCATTTTTTGTGCTAATACGCTTTGGACAGTATGTTTAATGAAACGCCCTTGGCAAAATGAAGGGGTAATAACGCTAAATCGCAAACTCACAGCACACTTCCTGACGCGAAAATTGAATAAATAATATGTAAAGGCTATCGAACTAGCTCAATAATTGCTTTTGACATTAGCTTGAAAAAAGCTATATTATAACCAATCGTAAGATAATAACTGTTAGGTAAGGTTCAAAATGTCTACAAAGGGTAATCAATCTCTTTTTGCTACACCTCTGCAAGTAGATAATTTAGAGGAGTGTTCATTTTACCATGTCATGGACATACCAGGCGTAGGTGAGGTAGGCGACCACTGGGATCTGCGTAAAACGATAGACAGTTATTTCGGGCAATTTGATTTTAATTCCAAGACTGTTCTAGATGTTGGCGCTGCCAGCGGTTTTCTAACATTTGAAATGGAGCGCCGAGGAGCTTCAGTAACATCGTTTGACATAATTGACGGTTCCATGTGGGATATAGTTCCTCACAACAAGAAATACTTTGACCGCGATCGCTTAGCTAAAAACTTACAGTGGCATATTGACAGAATTAAGAAGGGATACTGGTATGCACACAAAGCTTTTGCTTCTAAAGCATGCGTATACTACGGGGACATTTATGATTTTTCTAAGGCGTTGGGCGAATTTGATGTTGTGATGTTCGGAATGGTTTTGCCCCATTTGCGAGATCCTTTCAAAGCGCTGCATTCTGCATCAGAGTTATCCAAAGAGTGGATCGTTATTACTCAGCAGGGATCGAGCGATAAAAATCCAACTATGCACTTGATGCCTCGAAAGGGCGATACGTCAGATTCAATTAGCTGGTGGTTAATGTCTGATTCATGTGTTCAACAAATGTTGGAAGTTATCGGGTTTGAGATAAGCTCAATTAGCAAGTCAAAGCATTTTTGTAAAGTGCGAAACCACTTTGAAGAATGCACAACATACATTGCTCGTCGAGTTGATTAATCATTAACCTCTTATTTCTCCTTTATCGCTCTTCTGTCACTTTCATGGAATTCAACGAGTTTACGTTGTTTCAGACCAATAAAAATCAAGGCTTCATGACAGTTTGACAGAAGAGCAATACTTATTAAGACATTAGAAGATGTAGTGATTAGTTTTGTAAGTAATAGTCTATTTCTTTGCAAATATACTACCACTGCTTCGCTTTGGTAAGCTAGCCAATACATCCAACCAGTCTGTAAGGCGCGGCAAATTTGAGTCCCAGGTGTAGTAGCGTTCCACTACTTCGCGTCCCTGTTGTGCCAGTGTGTTTGCCAGCTCTGGATTGTCAAGCAAGCGCACAATAGCCGCAGCTAATTCCTCATCACTGTGACCCACCAGTAAATGTTTTTCATCCTCAAGGTTTAACCCTTCTTGAGCTATGGGCGAACAGACCATCGGTACGCCAGCGCTGAGCGCCTCCAATACCTTGTATTTAGTGCCGCTGCCTGAAAGCAACGGTACACAAGCTACTGAGGCAAGAGCTAAGTAGGATCGCACATCATCTACTTTGCCGGTCACGACTGTCTTGTGACCATCGCTCTGCGCTAGCAGTGCTGGCTCAGGGGATTGACCCACAATCCACAAGCAGGCTTCAGGATAACGCTGCCGCACCAGTGGCATAATGCGATGCAATAGCCGCCATGCTGCTTGTTGGTTGGGTAAATAGGCCAGACTCCCAACAAACATAATGTGTGGTTTGTCGCTACCTTGCCGCTCGGTAAAAGCAAAATAGTGGGGATCTACACCATTTTCAATTACTAATACCCGCTCGGGGGCGAAGCCATACTTAGCCACAAAAATATTTTTATCAAGTTCGCTCACAGCGATCACCCCATCATAAGCACATAGGTTTTCTTGCTCAAAGCATAAGGCACGGCGAGCCTCCAAGGAGAGCGCCACTTTTGCTATGCCCCGTTGCGAGGCAGCAAGGCGCTGCATTCGCACTGCTTCAACATCGTAAGATGCCATAATGAACCGTGTACGCAATCCTGCGGTTTTTAGTGTCAGCGCCACAGAATTGACTTGTGGACTAACAAATAGAAAGTCTGGCTGTTCGCGCTCGATAGTTTCTTGTATTGCACCTTTAAGGTATGCTGAAATAACCGATAGTGTTTGGGCGATATCCCCGTGGAAGTGCGGTCCTAGTACTGGCAAGTTGCGGCATCGCATCTGGCTAACTATACGGCTTTTGATCGTCCGCTGCAATGCTTTTATATCTACCAAGTCGGGCTGCTGTGCAGCAATTGTCTGGGGAGTATGTAGTTTTTCTAAAAATGGTGCCAGTATATTTTCCCGATCGCTAAATAGGTTCTCTTGTAAGGCAAAAAACTCGATTTTGCTAACTGTAAGCAGGTGCCGTATCAGATGAAAATCGCGAATTTCGCCACCGGAATAACCCGGATGACAAGGCAAAAAGAAAGAGCAAAATACTGAGGAGTAGCGTATGTTTTTTCTGTAAATACGATAAGCTGATGAGACTGGTATTAAGTTCGCATGAGCATCCAGTTTAACAGTAGGTGGCTGTGGTGATGTTGGGGTTTGTGGCTTTAACCTTCGTAGAGCGACAATGGGCAGCCATTGCTCCAGTTCCTCTGGATTACCAACGCGGGTCACAGTGGAAAGTCCCACTAATGTAGCAATCGCCCAGAAACGCGCATCACGAGGGTAGTTTTCGTACTTACGGGACATATAGCTGCTGACAAAATCCCGGAAGGTTGAGCGAAACTCCGTTGAACGTAGAGACGGCCACCAAGGGCGGCTGAAGCGATACAACTCAACTAAAAACTTGTTCCAATCGCTAGTTTTACTTGCCGCATGGATACGGTAAAAAGCCTGTGTGCGTTCGATCTTCTTAATTTTGGCTTTCCAGGCAAAGCGCCAAAACAGCTCAAAGTCAAAGATGTAATGATATGTTTCATTCAGATAACCGCATGATTTCAGCAGGCGATTGCGGAAGAATACGGTAGGCTGGGGTACAGCATGGACATACGACCAGTAAGCTGGTATGCGATTTAGTGGCTGCACCTCGCCATAGTACAAACCTGTGCGAGAACCGTGGTTCGCTAGGTAAAGCTTGTTTTCTTCATCAATGTAAAGCGCATTAGCGAATACCATATCTAGTTCAGGGTCTTCAACGAATGCCCGACCAACCTGCCACAAAGCATCGCTAGCTAACATATCGTCTGAGTTTAGCCATGCGAGAATTTCACCCGTAGCCATAGCAAACCCTTTATTAATAGCATGAGCCGGACCGCGATCGGGTTCTGATATCCAGTAGGTTAACTGTTGTTGGTAGCGAAGTATCACATCTACGCTACCGTCTGTAGAACCACCGTCGAAAACAAGTATTTCCAACTTCGGGTAGCCCTGACACAATATACTTTCTAGCGTCTGACTCAGGAACTGCGCCTGGTTAAAGGAAGGGATGATAATACTAATTAAGGGTAATGTAGAGAAGTCAAGTTGGGGTAGGTGTTGAGGAGTAATTGCAGTTGCAAACGGTAGATAAACTTTATCTTGTGGATCGCTTTGTTCGGGAAAGCCATCATCGTTTCCGCATTGCTGAGCCAGCTGTTGTCTAATGGCATTCATGCCCTCAAGCAGATGGTGGCGTAGCTGAGTTGTTGCACTTGTCGCACAGTTATTGGTTACACTCACAAGGGTCTCCAACATATAAAACAAGCTGCCAGGGGTTGCCTCCTGTTGAGTATGAAATTGGATCATGTGAGCGATCTCAAAGGCACGGCTAAGCTTACCGCTACGGGTTTTGGTTTCCTCGTACTCGCGGCTTACCGCCAAAAACTCGTTGATCAATACAGCGGGGTAGCACTTGGCAATGCGGATGAGAATATCCCAGTCCATGCAGAAACATAGTTTTGAGTCTAGCCCCCCAACTTCATCCCAAGCCCTGCGCCAAAAGAAGACAGATGGCTGAAGAATGTAGTCAAGGCCTTGCATCAGCGCCTCACGGTTTAGTGCCAGGTGCCGTCGGCAGAAGGGAGTATAGGATTCGCTTGATTGGTTGTAGCGCAGACCATTGCCAATGTAGAGTCCGTGTTCTGGAAAAGCTGCATAGGCACGTCCCGCACTCCAGAGGGAGTCACCCCAGTAGAAGTCATCTGAGTTGAGCCAGGTTACAAGTTCGCCTGTGCAGTGTTGCATACCCAAATTGATTGCCTCTGACTGACCACCATCGGGCTGGCTTTGCCAGTATGTCAACTTTGGCTCATATGAGTGAATAATATTTAGACTCTCATCAGTAGAACCACCATCCATTACTATGACTTCAAGGCGTGGGTACCCTTGACAAAAGATGCTCTCCAGCGTCTGACCTAGGTATTTGCCTTGGTTAAAAGATGGCACGATAATGCTGATTGAAGGTAGTTTATACATCATTACTGGTATGCGTTGAACCAATTCTGTTCATTTAGCAATCACTTTTGTTTAAAAGGCTTGTCTATGCCTCTGCCATCGGTGGGGAACTAATTAATAATAACTTCCTGCTGTAATAAAGTGTCAAAATAGACTGCAATCTCAACTTTGAACACGAGCAGTCAAACAATTATTTGTACGCCAATGTCAGCATCATCTTAACTCTTAATCTAAAGCCATGATTACAGTTGATTTTGCTTGAATCATAACTCTTATTTAAGCTTAATTAATTTTCTAAGCCACCTAGATAATCGCTCTATATTTTTGAAAAGAATCAGACGATCAGCTTCGCTTCGCTGGAGCTGCTCAGACAACTGTTCAATGACTGTCAAACGAGCCGCACGATCAGCTTCGCTTCGCTGGAGCTGCTCAGACAACTGTTCAATGACTGTCAAACGAGCCACACGGTCAGCTTCGCTTTGCTGGAGCTGCTCGGACAACTGCTCAATGACTATCAAACGAGCCGCACGGTCTGCTTCGCTTTGTAGGAGCTGGGACTGCGAGCGCTCTAATTCTGCTTGATTTTGCTGGAGCTGAGAGTGCGAACGCTCTAATTCTGCTTGATTTTGCTGGAGCTGAGAGTGCGAGCGCTCTAATTCTACCTGAGTCTGATATTTTAGATCGTTAGCTTTTGTGAGGGCTTGGTCGCGAACCTCCACTATTCTCCAAAAAGCATCGACTTGTTTTTCAATTTCCATATTTTCATAGCCCAATAGTTGATCTGCTTGCTGACAATTTTTATCTAAACTCGCAGCAATGTAAGACTCAGCTCCCTGGTTACTTTCCATTACAGCTATTGTCCTTATTTTACCCCCTCTAGAGGGTTTAGATAAAGTATTATCACCTGTACAATAAGTAAACTTACTAAAGTCATTCACAAAATTATCACTGTAGTTGATATTAAGAACATCACACATTCGTGTTAATTCTTTTTCTGGCTTCCGGCAAAAATTTTCATAGTGAAACAATGGATATTTTGAAATTTTTTGCACATAAGCTAGGTAACAAATTCCAAATTCTTTGATTGGTAATTTTCGTAAATGTTTGAAAGTGCGTGTCAAAGATTCATAAACATCAGCAGACCGTCGTGCTAAGACTACAGGAGAGATAGTAAATCCAGATTGCTCTAAATATAGTTCTTGCTCCAGAACCATACTTGGTGCATAAATATCATCACTTGCGTTATCCAAAAAGTTTATTGTTGTCCAATCACGAATTATTAAGTGGCTGTTCTGCTGTCGCGCCACCTCCACTAGTAATCGAATTTTCTCTACGTATTTTTTTTTGCTAAAATCTGAAAAATCACCAGACGAAACTAACTTAAACCAGTCACGTGCTTGAACTTCAATTGGAACAAGTGAAGCATGAGGATTTACTTCTGAAAGAATAATATTACCTGGTATACATCCTAAGCAGCGATTAATTAATGTGCCACCAGAACGTGCAAAAGTGTAAAGTACGGGGAGTTTTATTTGCTTTAATGTTTCCCGCATAGAATTGAGCTAATGGATTTAAACAAACAACTATTCTAGATAATATTTTATTCTTCTGTAACACAATTCAATGATAAAATTTTTGATTTTACACCGAAATCTACATAGCCTGATCTTAAAGTATCTGATTCTTCAGGCTGTACTCTAAACATTGCTGCATCAACTAGACGATGAACAAAGACTTCAGAGTGATTTAACCTACCCAAAACTCCTGCATTTAAAAAATATACTCCTGGTTGTAGATAACAGGAAAATCTAAACTTGACTTGGAGTTCTTTGCCTTTATCTACGTATTCTATTGGCTTATCTATTGTGTGAGATGCTGCTCCTCCTAATTCAAATCCTTCAATTGTTTTAATTACCATTCCGAACCTAACTCTATGTATCTTTTCCAGAAATTTTACTGAGTAAGTATAAATGTATTCTTTTCTTCTTTTTAGAAGATTTACTCGCCTACCTTCTATAGTAGTAACATAAGGTTTTTCAATAAGCGCTCCACAAGATACATACGACAAAGTACTTTTTGGAATAAGGTTCGGATCGTAGGTCTCATAAAAATCATCGATATTTTTAGTTTGGCTTGAAGTTTTATACTCTAATTCTTCTTGACTGGCTTCTAATAAAATTTCATTTTTTTCATTTTTTATAAAATGCTTCCCATTCCGGATGTTTTCTCGAATTTTTTCTGCTTCATCTACAGGTGCATATATCAATTTTTGATAGTTAGAAATTACTGTCTTAGGTGTTGCTACTAGCAGATTCTCTCCTTTGTCTAGTAAAACTGCTGATCTACATAAGCCTATAACTGAAGGTGCTGAGTGTGAAACAAAAAGGATGGTTACACCTCTTTCCTGAAGAGCTTGAATACGTCCAAAACACTTTCGCTGAAAAGCTTCATCACCAACTGCTAGAGCCTCATCCACAATAAAAATGTCAGGTTCAACGCTAATAGAAACTGCAAATGCTAGCCTCACAAACATTCCACTGGAATAAGTCTTAACGGGTTGCTCCATAAAATCACTAATATCAGCAAATGCAGCAATTTCATCAAATTTTGCTTCTATATGTTTTCGCTCTAAACCTAGTAGCTGTCCATTAAAAAAGACATTTTGTCTTCCTGTAAATTCAGGATTAAATCCGCTGCCAAGTTCTAATAAAGCTGAAATCCGTCCATTGACCCTTACCTCTCCAGTAGTGGGTGTTATTGTTCTGACAATAATCTGCAATAACGTACTCTTCCCAGAACCATTGCGCCCCACAATTCCTAAAGCTTGCCCCTTGGGCACTTCCAAGTTAATATCACGCAGTGCCCAAAATTCATCTGCCCTACTATCTCCCGGCAACAATAACTCCTTGAGCCGGTCTACAGGTCGCTCATAGCGCTTAAAGCACTTAGAAACATTCCTCAGCGAAATTGCAATCTCACTCATTACGCCACTGCTTCAAACACCACAACTCGCAGACTCAATTACACCCTAGAGTACATCAGCAAACGCCGGACGCAATCTTTTGTATAGCGATAACCCTGCAAAAAACACTACCAGAGAAACCACCGCTACAAGACTCCACTCTCCCCAGTGTTTTATTTCTCCCACTAGCACCAAATCTCTATAAACCTCAGCGATCGCTGTCATCGGATTTAACCAAAACACCCAACCTCGCCATTCCTCCGGAATCGCTGATGCTGGATAAATAATCGGTGTTACGTAGAACCAGAGGTTTAAGATAACTCCCAGCGTTTGAGGAATATCTCGCAAAAACACCGTCAGTCCTGCCACTAAATAACCCAAGCCAGCGGTTAACAACAACTGCGGTAGCCAAATCAGGGGCAACAGTGCCAACGTCGTGTGTAGAGTTCCAGCCGACACCGCCACTAACAGAATCAACGCCATCAAGCCAAATGAACTTTCAATAAATGTCGATAAAATCGGTACAAGCGGTAACAACGCCAGCGGAAACACTACCTTCTTGACCAAGTTTGGCTGTCCCACCACCGAACTTGCTGCTTGGGTAAGTCCACTCGTAAATGCAAGCCAGGGAAGCAACCCCGCAAATAGCCATAAACCATAGGTAATATTATTCGCTGGCAAACCCTTTAAAGTCAGCTTTACCTGCAAGACAATCGAGAAAACATAGGTATAAATCAGCAACTGCGACAGCTGATTAACTAAAGGCCAAAAATTGCCTAGAACCGAACCCTTATATCGCGCTTCCAAATCCCGCCGCACCAGGGTTCTCAACAAATCCAGCTTTGCCCACCACAGGTCATTAACCGGCAGCAAACGCCTCACCCTGCCAGCTTTGCGAACAACTGCTTTCATCGACTTCAACAAATCCCGCTACTCTCTCACAACCAAAACACGAAGCCACTTTTTTCTATGAAGCTGAGTCAAACCTTAGAGTTCCCATTGTCGCTTTTTGGCATTTGTTTGGATTTTGTAACAAGTCTAGTCTATTAAGTTAAAGATGATATAGGAAATTTGCTGCAATACAAGCAGAAGTTTTGCGAGTGGCAGCTTCTGCCGAGGTAAAGCTTAGCAGCCTCAAGGTCATCTTGGTGCTACGCCAAAGCGGTAGAGCAAAGAGTTTGGGTCTAAATACCGTCCCTGGGTATTGATTCAGAGGTGAGCTGAACCAAAAGAAAGCGATGTCCTAAGAGGACGACCTTCGGTTCGCTACTGCTCGATCAAACCAATCTCCGAGGTTTTGCCCTAAACTGTGGAATGATTCGGAATGGTTCATTTGCATCGGAGCAGCAATGGAGATCGGTCAGAAAGTAAAAGTATACCGCCTCAGAGACAGGGTTTCTCCCGCCGTTGTTAATAAACTGGGGAAAGTCGGCACCATCAAAGGCTACAAAATGACGGATGGTAGTGGCGTTGGGGTCGTCGTGCAATTTGACGACAACTCGACCACTTGGTTTTTTGAAGATGAACTGAAACCCGCACAATAAGAACAGATGGCCCTGATTTTAACGTTTTTGGGCAAAGGCGGCACGGGTCGCACCACAGTCGCGATCGCAGCCGCCAAACAACTGGCAAGCAAGGGAGCGCGAGTGCTACTTGCCGGACAAGACCCCGGCCCCACTCTCGGATTGCTCCTAGGGGCGTCCCCTAGCGTTGACCCCCAGGAACTGGAGCAAAACTTACAGGTAGTCCAGTTCCAGTCTGCCGTGCTACTCGAACGCAGCTGGGAAGAAGTCAAAAAACTGGAAGCGCAGTATCTACGGACGCCTCTGCTGAAAAATGTCTACGGTCAGGAGCTGGGCGTTCTGCCAGGGATGGACAGCGCCTTGGCTCTCAACGCCATCCGCGAGTACGAAGCCAGTGGCAAGTATGACGTAATCATCTACGACGGCAGCGGCGACCAGACTACCCTACGGATGCTGGGGATGCCAGAGATACTCAGCTGGTATATTCGCCGGTTCCGAAAAGTCGTGGAAGATTCCGACCTGTGGAGAACTGTTTCGCCGTTCATTCAACCCATTAGCAGCGCTGTTCTCAATGTGTCATGGAGTGGGGATAACTTTGCCCAACAGCCCACCAATGAGGTGAACAATCTGCTGGAGCGAGGGAGAGCAGCCGTTGCTGATCCTAACCGCGTTGCTGCCTATTTGGTGACGACGAGTGCGCCAACTGCTGTTGCAACTGCCCAGTATTTTTGGGGCAGTGCCCAACAAGTCGGACTGACCGTGGGAGGCGTTCTGCTCAACCAAGAGTCGGACACAGAAGCCATTTCGGCAAACTTTACCCCTCTTGCAGTCAGCTCCCTTCCCAGCTCACCACCGGGTGACTGGCAACCGCTAATCGACGCCCTCCCGGATTTGCGTCAAGTATCGGGGCTGCCCAAACCTATCGAGATTGACATTCCAGCTCGTCAGGTACGTCTATTCTTGCCTGGTTTTGATAAAAAGCAGGTAAAACTCACCCAATACGGCCCTGAAGTCACCATCGAAGCCGGAGATCAGCGGCGCAATATCTCCTTACCCCCCCAGTTGAGCGGTCAACCCGTCAAAGGCGCTAAATTTCAAAATAGTTACTTGGCGATTTCGTTCTAATTGGTCATTGAGAATTGGTAATGGGTAATGGGTACTTGATAATGACCATTACCCGTTACCCATTACCTATTACCTATTACCCATTAGCAAATGACAACCGACAAACAACAAACAACCGATAACAACCCATCTGAGCGGAGTGCGAAAACTCGGCAACTGCTGGGCATGAAAGGTGCGGCTCCTGGCGAGACTTCTATCTGGAAAATTCGCTTGCAGTTGATGAAGCCGATTACCTGGATTCCCTTGATTTGGGGCGTTGTCTGCGGTGCGGCTTCTTCGGGTGAATACACTTGGACGCTGGAAAATGTTCTGAAAGCCGCTACTTGTATGCTGCTGTCGGGACCTATTTTAGTTGGGTATACCCAAACTTTAAATGATTTTTACGATCGCGATATCGACGCGATTAACGAACCCTACCGTCCGATTCCCTCTGGTGCCATTTCTGTTCCCCAAGTGGTGACGCAAATTTTGGTACTGTTATTTGCGGGGTTAGGGCTTTCCTACGTTTTAGATAGATGGGCGGGGCATGATTTTCCTACCATCACCTGCATTGCCTTGGGCGGTACGTTTCTCGCCTATATTTACTCTGCGCCACCGCTGAAGCTGAAGAAAAATGGCTGGCTGGGCAATTACGCTCTGGGTGCCAGTTACATTGCTCTGCCTTGGTGGACTGGTCACGCGCTGTTTGGCGAGTTAAACCCTACAATTATGCTTCTGACCCTGTTCTACAGTTTGGCGGGGTTGGGAATTGCGGTGGTGAATGACTTCAAAAGCGTTGAAGGCGATCGCCAACTCGGTCTACAATCGCTTCCGGTGATGTTTGGTGTTGGCACGGCTGCATGGATATGCGTGCTGATGATCGATATCTTTCAAGCTGGAATTGCCGCGTATTTGATAAGCATCCACCAAAATCTTTATGCGGCAATCTTGATATTACTCATCATCCCCCAAATCACTTTTCAGGATATGTATTTTCTGCGCGATCCCCTGAAAAATGATGTGAAATATCAGGCAAGCGCTCAACCTTTCCTAGTTCTAGGAATGCTTGTTGCTGGTTTGGCGTTAGGTCACGCCGCTTATTAGTAGTAGCGCGTCTAGCCTAGAATGCTTGGTTAAACAAATGCCCAAAAGCTTACATTTCAAGCTTTTCAGGTCTGAGTAAGCCCACTAAATTAGACTGGACGCGCTACTACTTTTGCTTGTAAGAATTTGTTGGTAAGCTTTAATCGTTGTTTGAGCGATCGCTTTCCAACTGTAATTTTTCAAAGCATACTCTTGGGCATTGATTCCCCGTCGCTGTCGTTCAAAAGCATCAGCCAGCGCCTCGCGCAATTGTTCAGTTAAACTACCTACATCGCAGACACAAACCCAGCCAGCTTCCGCTTGTTGAATTTCCTCCCAGATATAAACTTGGTCAGAAATTACCACTGGGGTTCCATTACACATTGCCTCTGCTACAGCAATGCCAAAGTTTTCGTAGTAAGAAGGGAGGACAAATAAATCGGCATCTTGTAGTAAGGCAGTTTTCGACTCACCAGTTACAAATCCGGTTATAGTCGTGCGATCGCGTAAAGGTGACGCTTGCAACTGTTCTCGAATTTTGTTCTCATAAGCTGGATCTTGCGGATTTCCACCTGCCAGCACAAAGTGAAAATCAGCACCCTCTTCTAAAAGTTTTTCCAAGGCTGGAATCAGTAAATTTAGCCCTTTTTTCGGGTCAATCCGAGACATAAACAGCAGCAAAGGCTGAGTCTCCGGAATGCCTAATTTCCTTCTAGCTTGACCTTTCGGGAGGATTGCTGGCTGCTTTACGCCTAAGGGAATTACCACATCCGGCGTTGAAGTTCCGAAGCGTTCGGAAATCTTAGCTTCTTGGGGGCTGGTGAAGTGAATTCCCGCCGCACCTGCTAAATTGGGACGTTCTAGCAGTGCCGCGTAAATCTGCTTCAACTGCTTCTTCTTGCGTAAGTCTGAGGGGTCTAGCGTCCCCAGAGGACGCATTAAATAGGGTAAATGACGCGATCTCGCCACAGTCGCTGCCGCCGTGCTTACAGGCGAAAACAAAGCGTGGATATGAGCTAAATCAAATTCAGCCGCGTGTCCTGCTAACCAGCGCAACAAATCCAGGGAAAACTTATAGCGCCGGAACGGGGAACAGGGGAAATAACGCACCTGATAGCCGTTTTGTTCCACCGGGCGGTCGAGAGGCACATCCAAGGGCGGCTGACCGACATCTCCGTTGCTATTTGTTGTTAGTACCGTCACCTCTACCCCTTCAGACGCCAGTGCCTCTGATAGCCCCAGAACCATCTGACTGGGACCCCCATAAACTAAAGAAATTGAAGGGACAATTTGTAAAATTTTCATTTTGTTTGTCAGGTGTCAAGTGTCAGTTGTAAGCACTACTGACTCTTAACTAACTGTTTATAAAAATCTAACTGCTGCTTAGCTAATGCAGTATTTGTATATTGCGCGATCGCTCGTTCATAACCCAGCTTACCCAACTTCTGGGCTAAATCTGGTTGTTCCATCAATTGCCCCAGGCAATTTTGCAAAGCTACTGCATCTTTCTCTGGAAAGATTAACCCCGCATCTCCAATGACGTGCGGAATTTCCCCGGAATCAGAACCAATTACAGGAACTTGGCAAGCCATCGCTTCAATCAGCACATGACCAAACTGTTCCTTCCAACCAGCGGCAGTCAAAGTTTTAAACTTATAAGTTGTTTCTGAAGGTAACACTAGCGTATTCATCAGGTTGATATAGCAGGGAACTGCGTCATGAGGAACGCTTTCCACCAAAATCAATTTATCTTTAATCCCCGCCTCAGCGGCTTGTTCTAGTAGTACCGATTGCAATGGACCGCGACCGAGTAAAAGCAATTTCCAGGGGCGTGACTGCAAGCCTTTCAACGCTTGCAACAGCGTCAGCAGACCTTTTTCTTCCACAAACCGCCCCACAAACCCGACCACAAATTCATCCGGTTGAATCCCCAGTTTTGCTGCCAATTCTGGCTGCGGTGTTGGTGAGAACAATCTCTCATCTACACCCAGCTGGGGCATTACCTTGCTAGGGCCGTGGTAGCCATGCTGCCGCAATATATCCACACCATCTTGATTTCCAGCAATCAGTCCGTGAGTGTGTCGTAGGTTATAAGCTTCTAGCAAGGAAACCGGAAATTTTAGTTCGTAGGGTAAGTTCCACCAGGTAAAAAACACATTTTTTGCCTTCAGCCCCAACAGTCGATTGAGCGTAATCAGCTGAGCATAACCTAAAGCTTTTGAACCCTGTTCCACTTGAATAATCTGGGGTCGAAACTGGCGCAACAAGGAAATCAAGTCAGCCCCAAAGGTAAGCATTCCCTGGTTGTTCTGGCTGAAATTAGAAACTGGCACGATTTGAAAAGAGCCTTCTTGACGCAGCTGAGTTTCAATCGTCTTATTTTGAACACCCCCAGGTTGCCACTGGCGCGGCACAACGACAGTTACTTCAATTCCGGGTTCCAGTTGAGCTAACGCCCTTAGTTTCTCGCAGTTGAGGTCAACGATATAAGTGTGACTGGCAACTAAAATTTTCATTGCGAATATCAAGAACTATTTTTGAATGTTTAGATTTCGGCTATTAGCTTTAGTTTTTTTCTAAACGCCAAATATCCTGTATTTTAGGTGAATTATTCTGTGCTACCAAAACAGGTTCTATTTTATAGTTCTGCTCTTGCTTGAGTTTCTGAAGCAGTCCTTTAGACACTTCCAATAAAAAAACATCGCTATAACCGTCTGGTACATTGACTGAGCTAGCTTTTTTAGTCAGTATTTTAAACTGTACTTTTGAATCTAGTAGATAGCTGAGCGTGAATGCACGACCTAAATTATCAGTAATTACTAGAGGACGAGTTGCTTGGTTGATTGTACGAGCTACCGCTGGATAGTGTGGGCTGCCAAAAGCCGACCAAGAAGGAGTTTGAGCAATAATTACACAGGATATAATTCCGCTTAGAAGTACGGCTGATGCTGCTACTTTTCCAAATGTTCTTTGCCAAGATTGTTTGGAACTTAACCAATTAGCTAAAAAGTACGAAACTACTATTTCTAAACCTAAAACGGTAGGGATTAAATATCTAAAACGGGTCGTAATAGAACCTCCGGTAATTATATCCTTGAGCATTAGTAGGACTCCTGTCATCCCAATTAATGTCAAAATAAATAACCATACCCGTTCTGGATTTTTTTTGAAAAGTAGATATAAAGAAAAGCCAGTAATTATTAAGATTAAAGGAGTAAAAAATAATTGTAAATATCGTAAATTTTGAGTAAGACCAGCCCAAGGATCGTAAAAATCAACAAAAGTAGTTACTATATTGTCTATCCAGACCTTAATCAGTGATAGCAAAGGGATGCGGCTTGATACCTGATCGACTGAATACGAAGACATACCCGATGCCATAAAAAGATAAAACCACGGCAAAAAAATTAATCCACTACAAGCCGAGGCAAGTAGATAACATATTAAATTTCTGTTAAATCGAAATCTTTCGATAAGAAAAACATAGGCCCCGTGTGCAATTAAAACAAATCCAAATAGTACATTAGAATATAAACCACCAATAGCAGTTATTCCATATATTACCCAACTAAGTTTTGTCTTTGTTCGCATCGCTCTCAAAAGAGCCGCGCTGGATAATAAAGTGACGACTGCCAGTAAACTATACGGTCGCACCACTTGAGCATATTGTAAATGAAATGGAGAGACAGCGACTAGAGCTGTGGCGATCCAGGCGACAAGGTGAAATTCAAATAATTCCCAACATAGCCAATAAATACCTACTAAAACAAAAAGACTAATAAATGCTGAAAAGCTTCTTTGAATGATTAACGGATTACTAAATATATGGGTTCCTAATTCTGACCAGATTCGCATTCCCAATGAAAAAATAGGTGGAAATACATAGGGTTCTACTACCAATCTTTGAATAGATTGACTGAAACTTATATCAGGGTTTATCCACTGATACTTCTGTAGCTCGTCAACTCCAACTACCGAATCATCAACTGCTAAGAACCGTTGACCGAATATGTATGTGGTGCTAAAAGTCTCATCATTTGAATAAATTTTTTGGTCGAGGTGATAGAACCTCAAAAAAATGCCTAAAACCAAAGAGAGAATGAGCAAAGCTTTTAGAAAAAGGGGAAGCACATGAAGATCGGGTGTTGTTTTATTTTCCATAGCTACGCCTCCTTTTTGTCGAGCTGGGTGTATATTTGACCATCTGCCCAGTTAGATTGAATAACTGTACCCAATGCTTTAAAGAATCCGAGAGTGTAGGAAACACCGCGACTAAGGATTTTGATGGGAGAACCGCTTTTGTAACAAGGGGGATGACCTAAAACGTGACAGTCAAATAGCTTGGCAAAGAATCGCAGACATTGAGCTGGGGTGAGGTTTTTGAAGCCTAATAGAAAGTGGTTGTGATAGAAGGTAAGTTGGTACTGGAGCGATCGCGTACTAATATCGTGACAGCCGCCAGTTTCTTCTCCTAGGTGAACTAAATCAGCATCGGGGTCGTACCAAATCTGATACCCTGTCTGCCGCAACCTTAGACAAAAATCTGACTCTTCGCGCACCGCACTCCCTCGAAACCGCTCATCAAAATGCAGTCCGTGCTTCGTAAAAATTTCTCGCCGGAAAGACATATTGCAGCCTCTGGCAGTCAGAACGCGCTGCGGCTTCACGGTATGCACTAAGTCAATGTGGTACCAGGCAATTCCAGGGTCCATCGCTTCTGGGGGCAAATCCTCAATCGTCAACTTATTGCCGGAATCTTCCAACTTCATCCGGTCAAATACTCGCCCTGCCACCGCACCCACTTCCGGACGCTCTAAATAATTGCGAGCATGAGCCTCTAAATATCCAGGCTTTAGCAGAACATCATCATCCAGAAATAACACAATTTCCCCAACTGCCCGCCGTACCGCATAATTTCGGGCACCCGGTAAGCTTGCCCAATCTACGCGAAACCAACGAATTTTACCGCTGTTTGCCAACTCCTCAAGATACGCTTGAGTTTCGGGCTGGTGCGTGGCGGTTTGATCGACCACTAGCACTTCAAAGGCTGGGTAGTCTTGCAGCAAGACATCTTTGAGCGTATCTCGCAAAGGTTCTTCACGTCCGTAAGTGGGGATAATAACCGAAATCAAAGGCTTCACGGTTTACTGCTCCGAAATGCAATTGAATAGTGAGCGATCGCTGAATACTGAGCGATCGCTGCCGTAATTATGTGGCAGGTACCGGGCTTGTTTTGCCGATAGTACGCCTTCCAGATGATTTGCGGCGTCCTTTCTTCTTCGTTTTAGCCTCATCATTTTCCTCCTCTGCCAATCGCTTCTCTTGTTCCTGCTTATCTATTTCTGGCAATTTAAAAATAACACCGGCAAAAAACCAGTAATAAATTGCCACCTCGGTATCCAAGGGATACCAGTAAGTGTTATAACTTAGCACTAAAATCAAAACCCAAAAACTGGCACCAAAACTGCGTAAACTTTTGTCTTTCACCGAGCGGTAAATTTTGAAAGTAATCGCTGTCAAGCAAGTCACGAAAACTAGAAACGCCAACGTGCCTGCCGGACCAATTTCGTATAGAACCTTAGGGTAGTAAGTTTCAACCAGCGCTGCATCACCAAAAATTCGGGTGGAATTGGTAGCCGTTCCCAAACCGCGTCCCAAAAATCCCCGCTGTTTCTTCATTGCCCAATTAAATTGCTCCACAATAAATGCTTGGGGAGGTGAAGCATTCCAGCGGCTGACAAAACTATCGATCCGCTCCTGAATTAAAGCTGGGTTGGCGGCGGCGGCGATGCTCAACACCACACCTAGCCCGACTCCAACGGGGATAAACCGTTTGAGGTTTGCTACTTGTCCTGTAAGCACCAGCAGCAGTACGAAGACAACGGGAACCAGCGACAGGGCAATTCTTTGACCGGAAATCACCGCATTGGCAAAGACAAGTGCCATACCGACTAAACCACCAATCCGCCAGAAAAACGAAGTGTCACAGAAGGCAGTTGCAAAGGTAAAAAAGGCGTTGGAAATCAGGAACCATGCCCAGTGCCAAGGAGAGACAAACGTACCTGGTAAGCGAATCATCCCGACTTCCGGGCTGTAAACCAAAGCGCCACCGACAAAACACTTGGCATCCAGGGTTGCCTTAAACAAAGCATCAGCAACCAGTCCTCTGGTACCAGCACATCTACCGCTAGTCAGCATCGAGTACTGAATAAAGCCAAGGATACAGCAGATGATGGCGAGAACCAGATGCATTCGCGTCAGGAAGAGCAATTCCTTTTTTGTCCGAATCAGATAGTAGGCACAAAAAGCCAGGGGAACGTACCCCAGAAAAACTTTTAGACCCAAAACTCCCTGCAAAAAGGGTTGTCCCGACCTACCGCCCGAAAATTGTAGGAAGCCGTTAACAAGAAATAGCGTCAGCCCAGAAAAGACTAATAAAATGTACAAGCTCGGCTTGATCTCTTTAGAAATCAGGATGGGTAGCTTTTTCCTTTGGCAGTCCTTTACTAGAGCAATCAATGCGGGAATATAGATTCCATCTTTAGCCAGCTGGAATACAGGATTTCCGCCACCAATCCAATAGGTGACAGTGCCATTAATCGGTAGGTAAAGGAGGAATGCCCATAGGGCTTTACGGGGGTATTTGTAGGAAAATCCCAGAGCCGGAATTGCTAAAGAGGCTAAGGCGGCTTTTGGTCCAGCGGCGAGAAACAGGAAGATAGCAAGAACGGCGGCAATCCCCACGCTGGCAAAGGCAAATTGAGTGAATTCTTTTCGCGCCTGCTGCGCCTTGCGCTTTTGGGCTAACTGCTCCTTAAGACTTAGGGTTGGCGTTTGAGACTGCTGTTTTGTATTTTTAGACTTTTTGGATTTTAGCTTTGATTTCGGCATGGGGGAGCTTGAAGCTGCCGGTACCCATCGATTTTGGCATACATGATTTGAGATGCGTGGATTAGCGATCGCATCCACCTATCCACGCATCTCTTTCTCAAAATCACGCCAGATGTTGTTCGACGGCGAGAACCAGCTGTTCTGTCCAGTGATTTGTTAAGTCGGCACTGGCGGCTTCCACCATAACTCGGATGACGGGTTCGGTGCCAGAGGCGCGAACTAAAATTCTTCCTTGGTCTCCCATCGCTGCTTCCGCTTGAGCGATCGCATTTGTCACAGCGTCGCACTCTTGCCAACGCCGTCTCTTTTCACGGTCTTCCACCCGCACATTCCGCAGCAGCTGCGGATAAGTCTGAAAGCTTCCATCGATCAGTTCCGAGAGGGATTGCCCAGTGCTATGCACCAGTGCCGCTATATGTAAAGCGGTCAGCAAGCCATCTCCAGTGAGACTGTAATGGTGGCAGAGGATGTGTCCCGATTGCTCGCCGCCCAGCTTTCCTCCAGTCCGGAGCATTTCCGCCTGTACGTACTGATCGCCGACGGCTGTCCGCACGAAAGAACCGCCTAGCTGTTTCCAGGCGCGTTCAAAGCCCAAATTCGCCATAACGGTCGCCACGATCAAATCTCCAGGCAACTGTCCAGCTTGCCTCAGGGTATTGCCCCAAAAATAGAGGATATAGTCGCCGTCAACGACGCGACCTTGGGCATCGACTGCCATGACTCGGTCGGCATCTCCATCAAAAGCAAAGCCTAAGTCGGCACCGTGCTGCTTGACGGCTGACTGGAGGGAGCTGAGGTGAGTCGAACCGCAATTTACATTGATGCGATCGCCGTCGGGACGATCGTGCAAGCAGATGACTTCTGCCCCCATCTCTTGAAACACCGCTGGTGCTAGATGAACCGCTGCGCCCCAAGCCAGATCCAGCACGACTCGCAACCCTTTTAGGCCGATCCCTGGTGCGAGCGATCGCTTCAGCAAGTCCAGATAATTTGTCACTAACTCCGGTCGATGATAATGCTGTCCCCAGCTACCATTCAACGTGGCGAAATTCGCCCTTCCTCTTAAAGCCGCTTCAATGTCCTGCTGCAACGCGGGGGGTAGCTTTGTACCATCCGATCCAAAAAACTTGATTCCGTTATCTTCTGGCGGATTGTGGCTAGCAGAGATCATCACCCCGCCTACGGCTTGGGAGGCGCTGGTGAGATGAGCCACGCAGGGAGTCGGGCATAGCCCTAGATTCCACACTTCCAGTCCCGCTGACGTTAAACCAGCGGCAAGCGCCATTGCTAGCATATCGCTGGAGTTTCTAGAATCCTGCCCTAAAATCACCGGCCCTGAGGTGGTTGCCGATGCCCGCAGCACTTGACCTGCCCAAAAGCCCACTTGCAAGGCTAGGGATGCACTCAGCAATTCTCCAGCTTTTCCGCGAATGCCATCGGTGCCAAACAGGGGAGTCGTTGGCAACGCGAGGAAACTGGAAGCAGGATTATTACCAATCCGGATGCCTGGTTGCTCTACCTCAGTCACAGGACTAGAGAGCTGAGGACGGCTTGGGGATGAAACCATATTTTTAAACCACTCCAACACACAACACACTTACAGTGGAGGATAGCACCTTCCGGAATAACCCAAACCTCTCTTAGGGTCTGCCGTTGGCTTGCTCTAGCTCAAGGCGGCTGCTGAGTGCGATCGCATTCGGATGTTTGCTGGGCAAGACCAGTGCAAACTCAGTTCCCTTCCCCGGCTGCGAATTCACCTCAATTTTGCCTTGATGCTTTTCCATAATTTGGGCGCAAATTGCCAGTCCTAGCCCGGTACCTTTTCCCGCAGGCTTAGTCGTGAAGAAGGGATCGAACAGTTTGTTTTGAATATCTGGGGGAATACCGAGACCGTTATCTCTAATCCGCACTCGTACAAACCCGGGATTTTCTGTTTCTATTTCCGTCTGAATCAAAATCTGCGGGCTGGTTTGCTGGCTTTGCTCAAGCAAGGCGTCAATTCCATTGCTCAAGATATTCATAAATACTTGGTTAAGTTGTGCTGGATAACACTCAACTAAAGGCAACTCTCCATATTGCTTAGTTACTTCAATGCCGCGTTTAAGGCGATGGTTGAGAATCAATAAAGTGCTGTCAATTCCTTCATGAATGTCAACTGGTTTCATGTCCGCTTCGTCTAGGCGAGAGAAATTTCGCAAAGACAGCACGATTTGACGGATGCGCTCAGTTCCCATCTTCATCGAAGAGAGTATTTTCGGCAAATCATCAGCGACAAATTCCAGGTCAAATGCTTGAATTTGAGCTTGGATTTCCGGGGCGCTGTTGGGATAATGTTGCTGGTAAAGATCGACCAGAGCGAGTAAATCCTGCGTGTACTCGCTGACGTGGCTCAAGTTGCCGTAGATAAAGTTAACTGGATTATTAATTTCATGAGCCACTCCTGCTACCATTTGACCCAAACTAGACATTTTTTCCGTTTGAATCAAACGGGCTTGAGTTTGCCGGAGATCGTGCAAAGTATGGCTGAGTTCACCAGCTTGAGACACTAACTCAGCATTCAGTTCTTGCAAATGAGCACGAACTGCTTCTAGCTGCTCATTTTTGCCCTCTAGTTCTTCAGTCCGTTCTGCTACCCGTCTTTCCAAAGTCTGGCGAGCGAACTCCAATTCTTGAGTATAATTTGCAACTCGTTGAATGAGGGTGTTGAAGGAAATCGCTAATACTCCAACTTCATCTTGAGTAAGGACAGGAGCTTGCAGGTCAAAATTAGCTTCCTCATTCGCTTGAGTCACTACTTTAGTAACTGCTTCAATCGGATGTGCGATCGCGCGACTGGTATAAATGGCGATCGCGGTTGCGATCGCACTCGACAGTAGCATGGCAGCGATCGTAACCTGGGTTCCTACCTTTTCTGCCTCTTCTAGACCCTCATAGGCTTCTTCTTCTGCCTTGTGAGCGTTTGTAATTAAGATTTCTACGTCTTCTGAGAAGTTGTCAAACTCAGTAGCTACTTTATTATTCGTAAAAGCGATCAGTACCTGCTGTGCGGCTGAAACATCCTGCGTTTTTAAATTCAACTCATTAATTTTTTTAAGGAGAGATTCTACTTGCTGAAAGTAACTTTCTACCGGATTCTGGTTATTTTGAAGAAATTGCTTCAAATCCCGGCGATTAGTCCTATCTGCTAAAGCTCTGATTTCAGATAGCCGATTCTCAACCTCCGCTTTATGCTCAATGAAATGAGCATAGTGTTCCCTAAATACCTCTGGTTGCGATATTAAAGAAATAAATTGTTGCTGGTGGTTTCGTGCCTCTAGGACGTTAAACCTCAAGTCATTGAAAACAAGTGTTTCCTTATGTACCCTCTCTAGATTCTCCCTAGATTGATCTTCATAGTAATAATCTCCTACCGTACGTCCTATGGCGGTTCCTACAATCGCCACAGCAAGAGTTAGGGCATATCCAAAACCAATTTTCTTTCGGATACTGAGACGATGGAGCAATCGGTTTGCCCAGTCTGGAGAAGGTTCTGGGGGTCTGAGTTGGCTTTGTGGCTCAGACTTAGCAGCAACGACCCGTTCGTGTGGGGTAAAGCTAGCGTCTGGAGATGGCATAGTCGAAATTCCAGTGGGATACTCAATGATAGTTTTCCCTTAAAAATATTTAATCTAACAATAGATAAATATTAGATTTTGTCTGACCTAAGCCGCTAATGTTTATTTCTTACCTACTTCCTTAGCTTTCGCAAAGCTAAACTAACTGGTCGATTAAACTCCCGCCTCTAACAACAAGGGTTGGATTGTCTCCCAAGTTAATCCTTGCTCTATATACTGGGGAGTTTCGGGATTGTAAGGGGAAAGAACTCTATCAATAGAGATAATCGATGCCTTATCTGGTAGCACCGGCACATCCGGATCGAACGCTGTTGGGCGCATCAAAGAACTAGAATATCCTTTAAAGATGGCAATTTTGTCTTCTTCTCCAGCAATTTCAGCCGTGACAACCAGGACTTCATGAGGGCGCTTGGCGGTGTATCGCTCTAGACGCTGCCCAACAGCATTACTCATATTTGATGCGGGGTGTAAAAGGTTAAGGACAAACAATTAAAAAGCCAAAATTAAAAAATATTGATTTTTTAATTTTTAATTTTTAATTGTTTTTACTGTTCCATTGCTGAGCGTCCCTCCTTGCCCAGCCGGATCAAGACAAAATAACTCAAGTAAAGTACATAAATCACCAATCCCACCATCGCCAAAAAGCCTAAAAATCGAGGTGTATAACTGGGATGGAAATACTGTTTGTACATCCTAGGTGCTTCTAACCAAACGTCACAAAATGGTTTCTGGATTGCTCCTGGGGAAAATGCACAAGACAGGAAAGGAAGGAAAGCTAAAGCGCCCAATGTTAAATAAACACTGACAGCCCAACGCCACGCTGTTAGCACTAGCTTTAGAGGACGCAGTGGTTGATCGTCAATTTCATCGTTGATATCTACCCAAAACCAGAGGGATATGGGAATCAACAGGCGGGCAAAGAAAGACGACACGTAGGAAATAGGCCATCCAGCAATCATCAAGTAAATTGTAATCGCCAGTAGACTAGAAACCCGCCAGTAGATGATTAACAAGCGCACCATTGCATCGGCTTTCTGGATAAAAGCCCAGATCAGCAGAATCAGCGGAATGATAACGGTAAATAGTAGCGCTAGTCGGTAGTCCATCCAAACTAACGGTCGAAACCAGAGGTTGTCATTGTCCATTGGCTGTGTATGGCAGAAAGGGGAATTTTACCCACTCATTTTAACTGTCTAGGTGCAACTGCCACTCAACGAATCTCGTTGCTCTAATTGCCTGCAACAGCTCCCTACACTTGAGGAAAGGGAATTTTTTCTCTTTCCCTTATCTTTACTTTCCCGCTCCAAAACTGCTTCTTTTTCACTTGTGGGGGCAGGGAGCTTAGATTCATTTCCCGATTGCTCAGTAGGGGCAGGGAAACCCCTGCGCTACTTTTTTGGCTTACGCGAGAAGCCGCTTCAGAGCGATCGCATCTGTCGCATCAAAACAAATATCGGTATAGATAGCTACGCAAAACGAAAAAACAAGCAACTCGAACGACTTCAATCAGGTTCTTGTTGCTTGTAAGTGCCAGAAATTTATCCGGTGAATTCGTGCAGCGAAAACCAGCTTGGACTGGCGGCATTTAGCACTGAATTAAGTTTATTCTTCGTAGACCCGGCACTCATCGGCTCCTGGATTAGCGTCACAATACCGCTCTAGAGAATTCTTCGGCTTGGTTTCCCGCTGATGGGATGCTTCTGCTTGCAATTCTTCAACGGCATCCCAGGCAGCCGCACACTCACCGGAACCTGCGCCCTTTGTATCGCACACAGTCCGGGCTTGCTCGCGCTCTTGTTCAATTTGGTCTTGGATGTTGCTCATAATTCTCGTCCCCGTTTCTTGTTTTAATTCAGGAAACCTGGTGAATTTCGACCGTTATCGGTAATCTCCAATCAGGTGTTCTGCTCGCTGACTCTAAGTTTTCAGTCGTTCTTTCTTTGTCATATCAGCAAGTGACAGCACCTGAACAGGATCGATCTTTATCTTTTAAGATTTGGTCGTTTCTGACTCACCGAGGTGCCAGTATACACTTAACCGGCTAATCTATGGTTATCTTCACCATATTAACTAATGTTAAGGCGCTACTGCCACTCGCCAACTCCTCCCCTAGGGTTGAAGTAAGGGACTCTACAACCTGTGCCTTGCGAGTGTTAGGGTAATGATAAGGCTTTGATACCCTGCCAATCCGCCCAAGAGCATTGGCTTACAAAAGCGCATTTTTGTGTAATCCCTATGGCTAAGCAGATCAAGTGGACGAACGCCTTATCAACCCGTCCGTCTTTAGAAGCGGCAGTGGCAGAAGTGGTTGAACGTACGACTCTGGCGTTGCAGGCACCGGCTGACTTGGGGCTGGTGTTCATCTCGTCTGCCTATGCGAGTGAATATTCACGGCTGATGCCATTGTTACAAGAACAACTTAATATCAAAGCGCTGATTGGCTGTGGTGGCGGCGGCATTATTGGCATGAATTCGCAGGACGAAGTGGAAGAAGTCGAACAAGAACCCGCATTAAGCCTTAGCTTGGCTCATCTTCCTGGAGTCAATGTTCGCGCATTTGAGATTTCTAGTGATGCTCTGCCTGACCTGGATAGCTCACCGGATAATTGGGTTGACCTGATTGGCGTATCACCCGCTGATGAACCCCAGTTCATCTTGTTAGCCGATCCTTTCTCTTCCAAGATTAATGACTTACTTCAAGGACTGGATTTTGCTTATCCAGGCTCGGTGAAAGTGGGGGGACTGGCTAGCACTGGCAGTTTGGGTAACAACACGGGCTTATTTTGTAACTACCAGCTCTACCGCGAAGGAACGGTTGGCGTCGCTTTAAGTGGCAATATTGTACTGGAAACAATTGTGGCACAGGGCTGTCGCCCGATTGGGAAGCCTTATCGAATCACGAAAGGAGAACGGAATATTCTTCTGGAACTGGCTCCCCAAGAGGATAGTGCCGATGTGAATGACTGTGTCGGAAAGTCTGGGACGCCTCTGGAAATCTTACAGGATTTAATCGAGAATTTGAGCGAGGCAGACCGACAGTTAGCACAGCATTCGCTGTTTGTAGGCTTAGTGCGGGACGAATTTAAGTTAAACCTGGAGCCGGGAGATTTTTTGATTCGCAACTTACTGGGCGTAGATCCTAGAGTGGGGGCGATCGCAATTGGCGATCGCGTCCGCCCCGGTCAGCGCATCCAATTCCACCTCCGAGACGCCCTAACCTCCGCAGAAGACTTAGAACTCCTCCTCCAGCGCTATCAAAAACAGGCACCTAACGATTCTCCATCTGCCGGTGCTTTGATGTTCTCCTGCCTGGGGCGAGGAGAAGGGCTTTATGGGCAGCCTAACTTTGACTCCGAGCTATTTCGTCGCTATCTAAAAGACATCCCCCTGGCGGGTTTCTTCTGTAATGGTGAAATTGGCCCTGTAGGAGGAAGTACCTTCCTGCATGGATACACTTCAGTCTTTGGTATTTGTCGCCAAAAATAAATTGATTACAGTTTGGAAACTTTATACCTCAAGACGGGGAACAGGTAATTCCTGAAAAAACAATTACCGATTACCAGTTCCCAAACTATTTGTTTCACAATTCCGGCACAGTTAGATTAAATGTTGCTGGAATCGGTAAGTTTAAGACCCCCAACTTTTACTAAATTCTCAGCCGTACCATTGCGTTTGGAAACAACCTTAGCCGGTACACCTACAGCAACCGAATAAGGAGGAATATCTTTAGTTACGACTGCGCCTGCACCGATGACACTACCCTTCCCAATCGTGACTCCATCCACGACGGTTACTTTGCTTCCCAGCCAACAATCATCTTCAATCACAATTCCCTTGCAGGTATCACCTTGGCTGACAATCGGACTTGTGGCATCGGCAAAGTTATGATTGCTAGCATAAATGGTGGTATGCGAGGAAATTAAACAGTCTTTGCCAACTTTGATTTGACTGCCAGATAAACAAGTGTATGGACCAACATACGTATTGTTTCCAATTTCAATACAACCTCCGGGCATAACTTTGATATCAACACCACGGTCGAGCCTAACCCGCTTTTTCAGACAAATTTTACTGTTTTGACCACCAGCATATAAATAAATATTTCTGCCTAGGGACACCTCCTCTTCAAGATAAATTCGACTATTCTGGTCGCCGCTTTCTAAGAGAGTTCCCCGAAAAATTTTAACTTTATCTCCAATTTCAATACAACAAGCGCGAATAAACTCAACACCTGGTTGAATCAAAACAGACGTACCTATGCGTCCTAAAATACTCCGGTAAAAAAAGTTTCGCAGTTTTAAACCGATTGATAAGGGGAACCACCCAAAAAATGTAATGAATAAAGATTCTTTCTGACGGTTCCATTGGGAAGGATAACGGTAATTTTGAATGTCCATTGCTGTTTCTGTCAAATCTGATTTGGGTAATAACAGATATCAAGCGCTCTGTAACAGGAATTGAGTTTTTGCTCAGCAGCAGGAAGGCTATTTAAAATAGCCTTCTCTATTCAATTGTTAAGATTCTGCAACTAAAATTCCCTGTTTTATTTCGCGTTCGCAAACGCTATTTCGCTGAGAAATAACCCTAGCAGGGACACCAACGGCAACTGAGTAAGGGGGAATATCTTTGGTTACAACTGCGCCTGCGCCGATGACGCTTCCCTTCCCAATGGTGACTCCATCGAGGACTTTGACTCCACTGCCTAGCCAACAGTCATCTTCAATCACAATTCCTTTGCAAGTGATACCTTGCTTCCAGATATAAACTGTAGGATCTGCAAAGTTATGATTGTTGGCATAAATTCCTACGTGTGATGCGATTAAACAGAATTTGCCAATTTTGATATGACCTGGGCCACCTAAACAGGTGTAGGGAGAAATATGCGTTCGTTCCCCAATTACAATATTGCAGTTACCTCGTTCGGTAACATTAATATCAACGCCTCGATCGAGGCATACTAAATCTCCCAGAGAAATCTTACTGTTTTCGCCGCTAGCGTTTAGGCGAACGTCTCGAAGAATTTTGACATTGTCTCCAACTTCAATAGAAGAAGCATTCAACAATTCAACTCCACTTTGAATGTATAGAGCTTTACCTACCCGACCTAAAATTGTTGGGTAGAGTAGTCTTCGCAGCATCGTACCCAACGGTCGCCGAATTCCTCCTATTAAGGTAATTAAGAGGAATTCGTTCATCCGCGACCATCGGGAAGGTTCTAAATATTTTTGTGATAAAGGTTGGGATTTTTCCGCACTTATGTTATTAGTCATGGCAAATGCACTCCAAAATCATCCTAAGGAAAACTAACATTTGATGATTTGTAGGAGTAACTATCTCTTGAGCGAAATCAGTACAGCTTCAGCAAGCTTGTCTTTGACTTCAAGCCATCAACCTAAGGCAACGATTAGAGGCAAGATTCTCCAAAAAAGCTGGAGTTGTTGTTAACTTACAGCCATTTCAAAAGTAATACCTGCTCGATACAACAGACTCTTACTCGTGTTAGTTTCAATGCCTCCAAACCCAAGGAAGCTTAGAAGCCTAAGCTATAGGCTTTAAAGATAGTTACTATGAGCAAGCAAAATTTTTACCTATGCTTGCCAAAATCCTAAAAATTTTAGGAAACTAGCTTAGTTTCTTTTCACTGCGATCGCCTAATCGTCTGGCTTCGCCTCTAAACCGCCTTAACTAAGGAGGAGTATCTCCAACTTCAGCCATCACATTAAATTCCACCATCGGTGCAAACAACATGGCACTTCCGCGATGGCTATGACGACTTTCTTCTATCCAGTTTCGTTGGTCTACTACTAAGGTCACGATGTAGAGCGTGGATTTAGAGACTTGTATCTAGACTGAAAGTGAGCTTAAGCAATGCTATGGCACTTTAGAGACACTTTACTGAAGGTAAAGATTTAACAGCATCTTACTAAAGATAGATCAAAGAGCTGATGAATTAGGTTATAGAGATAAAGTTGTGTAATTGTCAATGAGGGCGGGGGTGCCATCGGGAGCGATCGCGCCAAATGACTCGAAATAACGCTTTGCGACTGGGGGGAAGTGGGAGAAATCAAATAAAGCATCCCCCTTGGCAACATCTGCCCAGAAATAGCGTAAATTGGAGGCGAGTCCCTCTGCCTCTGTCATCGGGATATTTAAGGGTGGCTCAGTCAGCAACTTGAGCATGAAGGGAAGTGAGCGATCGCCCATCCAATCTCGTGAGAATTGTGGCAGCGTTGGGAAATGGGGGACAGATTCCACCCGATGCGACTCAATCTGCAAGGATTTTTTGCCTTGGTTATCGGTGCGGAAGTTCAAGCTCCGGTAGGGATGAGGATAGCTAACCAGAGAACCTGTCGTGATTTCATAAACACCGCGATCGCGAGCAATATCCTGAATATGCAAATGCCCTGTAAAAATTAGATTTACCCCCGCCTCGCGGAGCATTTGCAGCAGCACTGGCGCATTCTCTAACATATACCGACGCCCTAGCTGGTGGGTGGATTGTCCGGGTAGATGCTCGACGACGTTGTGATGCACCATCACCATCACTAACTCATCATTAATCTCTTTGAGATGTTGTTGCAGCCATGCCAACTGAGCATCATCCAAACGCCCTATCTGTTTCCCGCGATCGCTAAAATTATTGGAATTCAGCCCAATTAAACGCACTCCGGGTAGAATTTGAGTCGTGTAATACAGTTGCTCCGGATGCTCGTAGCCAAACTGTTGGTAATAGCGGGGAAACTCTTGGAGTCCAATGGCGCTATCAGTAGGGAGTAAACTGGGTACATCATGATTCCCCGGCACCACGTAGACGGGGAAAGGGAGCTTCAAGAGGCGTTTTTGCAGCCAAGCATGATTTTCTGGTTCCCCATCCTGCGTTAAGTCTCCCGGTATCAACAGAAAATCTAAGTTGAGTTGTTCCAGATGTCTCAGTACAATCTCCAATGCTGGGATGCTGACTTCTACCATGTGAAAACGGCTGGGATGATCCGTAATCGTGTCAGGAAGTGCAATGTGTAAGTCGCTGATGACAGCAAAACGAAAATTGAGACTCATAGCGCCAACGCAAAAATGGATGAGGGAATGTGATAATAGCGATCCCCGTCGATCATAACCTTTGGTACATTCTCTTCCGCACGCGAAGCAGTTAGTGCGCCAAGTTCGCATCAAAACCTAACCCTCAACCTCCTTCCCTACCAGGAAAGGGAGGCGAAATGCGCTCTGGAGGCTAAAATATGCCTGTTTCTTCTCCTTGTAGGAGAGAGTTAGGGAGAGGGAAAAACTTTGTGTTGAATAATATTAGTTACTAAATCGCTAACATCCAAAAAAGGAGTTTCATATTGTCACCCGTCCGAGTTCGCCAACACGTTAATCCACTTTCCGCCAAGTATCAAACGCCGGTAAATCCTCCCGACTGGCAGAATATTTATGCCGATCCGACAAAGCCGCTGCATTTAGATATTGGTTGCGCTAAGGGGCGGTTTTTATTGAAAATGGCGACTGTAGAACCCGATTGGAATTATCTGGGTTTAGAAATTCGAGAAACGTTGGTAGAAGAAGCCAATGAATGGAGACAGCAGGCGCAATTAGAAAATCTTTACTACTTATTTTGTAATGCCAATAACTCATTAAATCCTATTTTGAGTTCCTTGCCAGTCGGCACCTTGCAGCGCGTCACCATTCAATTTCCCGATCCGTGGTTTAAAAATCGACACGCCAAACGCCGCGTGGTGCAGCCAGAAATGCTCGAAGTTTTGGCAAAGTACCTGGTTAGTGGAGGAGTAGTTTGTGTTCAGTCAGATGTTGAGGCGATCGCAGTGGAAATGCGCGATCGCTTCTCCTGTTCCCCAGCCTTTCAAAGACAGGGAGGCGATGACTGGTTAGACACAAATCCCCTGCCAGTGCCAACTGAGCGCGAAATCAGTACCCTTTCTCGCGGCGAACCCGTTTATCGCGCTTTATTTATCAGGAGTTGAATTTTGAGGGTTGAGTTTTTAATGATGAGATTAATGGCGAGAAAATGAGGAAATTTTCAAAACTCATCACTCAACCCTCAACCCGCAAAACTTTCCTAAATCCAATTCGGCACCCACTGGCGCAACCAAGGCGGCACAGACCGAACATTGAAACGCGGTATCAAGATTTGATAATCTCTGGGGGATAAGGGCAAACCTAAATAGATTGGCATCCAGAACACAAAAGCTGCCAAGATCGCAAAAATTACCGTCAGCGCGATCGCTCTTAATTCACGCGCCGGACTTTGCAGCCACCTATCAACAATCCAGGCAAGCGCCAACCCCGCAAACACAGACGCTCCCATGTAATGGTACAAAAACGTGCAGCGAGTTACCCGCACCCAAGGCAGCACATTCGCCAACCAGTTTAGAACCAAGTACAAGGCAATCCAAGTTGAAACGCTTGGAGTAAATTTCCACCCTTTCCCAGTCAAGAAGTATTGAGCTAGCAAAAACAGCAGCAGTAAAATTGCCGCCGTTGAAAGAATCCACAGCACTGGATTTCCCATCGCGTGGACATCGTAAATCACGTTACCCACCCCTTTCGGTAAAGGCGGAAGTGCGGGTACCGCCGTATTCGTATTTTGAGCCGTTTGGTAAAAGTACGCCACCGGGCGCAGCATCAACAGCCAGGTATACCATCTGGAGCAGTAAGGATGAATTTTCGGCCCATCACCCACTCGTTGATGGTATGCCAGAATTTGCCTTTGCACCTCCCAAAATCCAAATTCTGGGTTGAGTTGAATGTGAGGAATCCAAATAACGGCGTAAAAAAGGAATGGGATGATTGCTAAATTCACTAATATGTGCAGTAAATTTAGCTGCGTCAGGTTTTGTAACGGGGTCAGAGTCAGGGCTGAGGAGCTAGGATTTAGGACTGAGGACTGAGGGCTGAGGACTGAGGAGTCAGGAGTCAGGACTGAGGAATCAGGAAAAAATCGCCTCTGCTCCTCCGATCCTTGACTCCCAGGTTCTCCGGTTTTTTTGCTCGCTTTGTCGGATGCCTGTTGCACCCATTGCATCGCCCAGGCAAAACCCCACATAAAGTAGGCACCTAACAGAAACCACAAGCCATTCCACTTGATAGCCACTGACGCCCCGAAAAAAATACCGGCTAGCGCTAGCCAAAACCAGCGTCGCATCGCTTGATTCGCGAGACTTAATAAGAAAAACCACTGCCCTAGCAGTCCAAAAATAACCAGATAAACGTTATTCAGGGCATAGCGTGACTCTACCAGAAATAAACCATCAGCGGCAGCAAAGATAGCAGCGATTAACGCATAGCTGCGCCGATAAGTGAGTTGATAGGCAATTCCCCCTAGCACTAAGGGAATAAATGAGCCAGTCAGCGCATTTAGCCAACGGTAACTCCAAGGCGAATGCAGAGAACCCGTCAGCCCGTTCATCGTATCTTTCCCGAAGGGTAAGCGATCGCCTATCCACATCCCCACGGCGATGATGTACTTGCTCAAAGGGGGATGCCCATCAAAAAAGGGAGTCCGGGTTAAATAGTTGTTGGCAAACTTCGCATAGTAAACTTCATCAAACACTAAAGTATTAAATCGTTCCAGCCCCCAAAAACGCAGGGCAAGCGAAACCAAGAATACGCCAGCCATTCCAATCCAGAACCACCGTTGGCTGATAGAACGTTTGTTAAACAAGAACATAAAAACCTGCTCAAACGCTTCAAGGCATTTCCAAACTGTGTAGCATCATCCCAAAAATTTCTCAATAAAACTTTACTCTGAGTAGAGTGCGTGTCAGACAAAAAAATGAACAAGGATGAGTTGAGCAAAACTGAAGTCGTTGCCAGTCAAGGATCTTCGCCCCCGCCGACCGGGTGGCAGGGTGCGATCGCTCGATTTTTTAAATTTGAGGAATTCCACACCAACTTTCGCACCGAAGTGTTGGCAGGCGTGACCACGTTTATGACAATGGCATATATTTTGGCAGTCAATCCGGGAATTTTGTCAAATGCCATTTTTCTGGAACAACCCCAGGATTTATTTGGGGAGTTGGCGATCGCAACCGCGATTTCCAGCGCCATTGCGACCTTGATGATGGGATTAACGGCTAATTATCCGTTTGCCTTGGCACCGGGAATGGGACTCAATGCCTTTTTTGCCTTTTCTGTCGTTTTGGCACTGAAAATTGATTGGCGAGTTGCCCTCAGCGCCGTTTTGATCGAGGGGCTAATTTTCATTGCTTTGACCCTATCAAGTATTCGCAGCCAAATTATCCGCGCCATTCCTGAATGCCTCAAACAAGCGACAGCGGCGGGAATTGGTTTATTTATCGCTTATATTGGCTTGGCTGGCGATCCGAAAACGGGGGGTGCGGGGATTATTGTGGCGAACCCCGTCACGAAAACCGCCTTGGGAAACTTGCAACAGCCGCAAACACTGGTAGCGATCGCGGGGATTCTCATCACCTTTGCTTTTGTCGCTCGCCGTGTCAAAGGAGCGCTATTATGGGGAATTCTCGCGACTGCCTTGTTGGGATGGATTCTTCGCATTACACCCCCGCCCTCTGGAATTATCGCACTTCCCCAGTGGCCAGGAGCTTTGCTCGGTCAAGCTTTTCAGGGGTTGAGTCAGATTAACCAAACCAACATCTGGAATTTGATCGCTGTCACCTTTGTCTTTCTGTTCATCGATCTCTTCGACACCATCGGCACTCTCGCCGGTGTTGGCATCCAGGCAGGCTACATTGATGAAAATGGGGAACTGCCCCGCGCGAGTGAAGCGCTGATGGCAGACGCCGTGGGAACCACTGTGGGGGCAATTCTGGGAACTTCCACCGTCACAACCTATATCGAGTCAGCCGCTGGCGTCTCGGAAGGGGGACGCACCGGGTTTACTGCCGTTGTCGTCGCCGCCTTATTTACTCTGTCAATATTTTTTATCCCTTTGTTGGCAGCAATTCCCGCCTTTGCTACAGCACCTGCACTGCTCGTTGTTGGCGTCTTGATGGCAGGAAATGTCCGTCTAATTCGTTGGGACGATCCTGCCGAATCAATTCCCTCTTTTTTGACGATTCTCCTGATGCCTTTGACTTACTCAATTGCCGAAGGTTTATCAATTGGTTTTATGACTTATCCACTGGTAAAAACATTTCAAGGAAAAGCGCACGAAGTCAGTTTAGCTGTGTGGATTTTAGCTGGAGTATTTGTACTGAGATTTGTATTTATGGCGGTAAACTCTGCTACGTAAAGTAACGACTTAGAAGCGAGCAGAAACTCCATTTCTAAATCCTTTTGCCAAAAAATTGCTTTTTTAAACCACAAAGGCACTCAGACACCAAGATGAAGAACTTCGTGTTTCCTGAATGTCTGAGTAGCTTTATGGTTCATCTTATCCAATCCCTTGCGTCATCAAGCTGGGTAGTGTGGAAATACTAACTTGTATGTCTGAATATTGAGCTTTATTTAGGATTCGAGAATTTGTAGGGGGGTTTGGGAACGATAAATCGACTGGCGAATTATCCTTATTTTTAGGGATTCCCATAAATTTATTCCCAATTAACGCTACCCACACTCTTATAAAAATGATTCTTCCCCTTCCCGGTTACGAACTCGTTGAAGCCCTACATGAAGGCACCGATACCGTTATTTATCGTGCTTCTAGGAAGTTGGATAAAACACCAACGATCGTTAAAGCGATCAAAGCCGAGTATCCCACCTTAGAAGAGCTGACCCGGCTAAAACATGAATATAAAATTTTAGAAACGCTAGTAGATATAGAAGGAGTTGTCAAGCCCCTAGCTTTAGAAAACTATCAGAATGGTCTAGCACTTATCTTGTCAGATTTTGGGGCAATCTCGCTAAAAAATTATATTAGCGATCGCTCTTTAGACTTAAGCGAATTTTTAAACATAGCCATTCAGCTAGCATCCACACTTGCTCAACTGCATTTAGCCCAAATTATTCATAAAGATATTAAACCTCAAAATATCATCATTAATCCAGAGACAAAGCAAGTTAAAATAATCGACTTTAGCATTGCTTCTCGTCTAGAAAGAGAAAACCAAACCCTTGGCAACCCCGCCTTACTTGAAGGTACTCTCGCCTATATGTCACCGGAACAAACCGGGAGAATGAATCGGTCGCTTGACTACCGCACCGACTTCTATTCTCTAGGTGTCACCTTTTATGAAATACTCACAGGTGAATTGCCTTTTAATGCTAGCGAGCCTCTGGAATTGGTACACAGCCATATCGCCAAAATGCCACTTCCACCTCATCAACTAAATACGGAAATTCCAGAGGCAATTTCCAATATTGTAATGAAATTGTTAGCTAAAAATGCTGAAGACCGCTATCAAAGTGCAGATGGCTTAAAGTTTGACCTAGAAATCTGTCTAATGAAGCTACAGACTACCGGAACGATTTCTGACTTTATTTCCGGCAGTGCTGACAAGGCAGGTCAACTACTGATTCCTCAAAAGCTTTATGGTCGTGAGGCGGAAGTTACTACCCTGTTAAATACCTTTGAGCGCGTCTCCGATGGTACTGGGGAAATGATGCTTGTTTCTGGTTATTCCGGCATTGGCAAAACTGTTTTAGTTAATGAAGTTCACAAACCCATTGTTCGACAACGGGGATATTTTATTACCGGAAAATTTGACCAGTTTAAGCGCAATATTCCTTATGCTTCCCTGATTCAAGCATTCCAATCCTTAATTCTGCAACTGCTAACTGAGGGCGAAGCAGAAATCCAAATTTGGAAAGAGGAACTCTTAGTTGCTTTAGGCGTTAACGGGCAAGTCATTACAGACGTGATTCCCGAAATCGAACTGATTATCGGCAAACAGCCGCACATTCCGGAACTTGGAGCAACTGAATCGCAAAACCGTTTCAGCCGAGTATTTAAACAATTTATTAGCGTATTTACAACTAAAGAACATCCACTAGTTGTTTTTCTAGATGACTTGCAGTGGGCGGATTCGGCATCGCTTAAATTAATTGAACTGCTGATGATCAATACTGATAGCCAGTATTTATTGCTAATTGGAGCGTATCGAGATAACGAAGTTTTTCCCACGCATCCGACATTTCAAACGATTGACAAGATAAGAGAAATGGGTACGACAGTGAATGATATTGTACTTCAACCTTTACAACTGCTGAATGTTGAAGAATTAATCGCCGATACTTTAAATGAATCGGTTCAAGCAAAACTGCTAGCGGAGTTACTTTTTAGCAAAACTCAGGGAAACCCTTTCTTCTTAACTCAACTTCTCAAAACACTTTACCAGGAAGATTTGCTGGTTTATAACTTGCACTTAGGAGAGTGGCAATGGAATCTTGAGCAAATTCAAGCGATTGGTATCACCGATTATAATGTCGTCGAGTTGATTGCTAGAAATATTCAGAAACTGTCGGATGAGACGCAGAAAGTATTAAAATTGGCAGCTTGTATTGGCAACACTTTTAATTTAGAAGTTTTGAGTGTTGTCAATGAAGAATCCTCCTTAGTTACTGCCACACAATTGTGGTCAGCACTTCAGGCAGGTTTAATTTTGCCCTTGAGCAATGAATACAAAATTCCCCTCGTATTTAGCCAGGAAGAATCGGGCGGTATTACCTTAACTGACCTCAAGGTTGACTACAAGTTTTTACATGACCGCGTACAGCAAGCCGCTTATTCTTTGATTCCTGATGAGCAGAAAAAACAGACTCATCTAACAATTGGTCAATTACTACTACAAAGCACGACGCCGGAAGAACAAAAAGAAAATATTTTTGCGCTGGTTAATCAACTTAATTACGGGACTGACTTACTCCATTCTGAGTCAGAAAAATACGAACTAGCTCAACTCAATCTTATCGCTGGTCAGAGAGCCAAAGCAGCAACCGCGAACGATTCCGCCGTCAAATATTTACAGGTGGGTTTATTTCTTCTGGCGAGAGATAGCTGGAACAGTCAATATGAACTGACATTAGCACTGCATGAGGAAGCAGCAGAGGCAGGTTTTCTGAGCGGTGATTTTGAAGGAATGCAGAGGTTAATTGAGAGCATACAAAACTGCGCCAAAATGCTGCTAGACAAAATTAAAGTATATGAAGTCCAGATTCAAGCTTATGTATCGCAGAACAAGCTACTAGAAGCAGTTAATACAGCATTAGAAGTTTTAAAGCTGTTAGGGGTGGAGTTTCCCGCTCAGCCCAATCCATCAGATATTGAGCAAGCATTGGCGGAAACTGCATCAATTTTGAACGGGAAGCGAATTGAGGATTTAATTGAGCTACCTCACATGAACGACCCCTATAAACTAGCAGCCATAAAACTTATGTCAAGTATCTTTTCTCCTGCATATATTGCAACCCCAGAACTGTTGCCCTTGACATTGTGCAAACAAGTAGATTTATCAGTCCAATATGGCAATGCTTCCGTGTCTCCGTTTGCTTATGCCAATTATGGTCTTCTGCTTTGCGGAGTTGTCGGAGATATGGATTCAGGCTATCAGTTTGGTCAATTGGCTTTAAGTCTAATGTCCAAGTTAAATGCTCAAGAAATTAAAGCCAAGACAGTTGTCGTAGTAAATTCATTTATCCGACCTTGGAAAGAGCATCTGAGAGAAAGCTTAGAGCCTTTAGTGTCAGCTTACGTTAGCGGAATGGAGACGGGAGATTTAGAATATGCAAGCTATGGTCTAATGCAGTACTCCTATTTCGCTTACTTTAGGGGCAAAGAACTGGCTATCCTTGAAAGAGAGATGGCTACTTACAGAGATGCTGTTCATAAAATCAATCAAAAAACAGCACTTCACTATATAGAGACCTATTGGCAGGCCGTTTTAAATCTACTCGGAAAAAGTGAAAATCCTAGCCTTCTCAAGGGTGAAGCCTGCGATGAGCAGATCAGGTTGTTATTGCACGAGCAAGCAAATGACAAAGCGGGAGTTGCTTACATATATTGGAACAAACTTTTACTTAGTTACTGGTTTGAAAATTACTCAGAAGCAATTGAAAATATAGCCATAGCAGAGAAATATTTAGATGGATTGGTAGGATTGCCCCCTGTTCCTATTTTCCATTTTTACGATTCTTTAGTACGGCTAGCAGTGTATGTCGAACGCTCAAAGTCAGAGCAACAGGAAATCCTCGTTCGCGTACAAAGTAATCAAGAAAAAATGCAAAAATGGGCGCATCATGCCCCAATGAATCATCTGCACAAATTCTATTTAGTAGAGGGAGAACGGCATCAGGTTCTAGGAGAAAAAGTCGAGGCGATAGAGATGTACGACAAGGCTATTACCCTCGCCCAAGAAAACGAATATATCAACGAAGAAGCATTGGCTCACGAACTCGCAGCTAAATTCTATTTGTCATGGGGTAAAGAAAAGATTGCCCAAACCTACATGACCGATGCTTATTATGCCTATATGCGCTGGGGTGCTTTAGCTAAAGTCAAACATCTAGAAGAAAAATACCCCTCATTAATAGCGCGATCGCCTGTTGCCACCGAAACCCCTTTCGTTCATACGATGACCATTGCCTCGTTAACTACTACAGGCAATCAAACAGGGTTGCTAGACTTGGCAACTGTAATGAAAGCATCTGCCGCCATTTCTGGCGAAATTGTTCTGTCTAACTTGCTCAACAAGTTAATGAAGATTTTGATAGAAAATGCAGGCGCTGAAACTGGCTTGCTTATCCTATCAAAAGAGGGTCAACTGGTTATAGAAGCGGCAGGGGCTAAAGATGAAGTCCAAGTGCTGCAATCTGTACCAGTATCAACATCTGGGCAGTTGCCTGTCTCGGTACTTAATTACGTCTCCAGAACTCAGAAAGATGTCGTTTTAAACGATGCTATCCACGAGGAAATTTTTAACACCGACTCCTACATTACCGAACAAAAACCAAAATCTATTTTGTGTGCGCCTATTCTATCTCAAGGTAAGTTAAGTGCCATCCTGTACCTTGAAAACAACTTGATTGCTGGCGCTTTTACACCGAAGCGGGTAGAAGTGTTGCGGATGTTATCGGGACAGGCTGCGATCGCTCTAGAGAATGCACGACTCTATGCCCACTTAGAATCTGCCAACCAACAATTAGAAGAATACAGTCGTACTCTGGAAGCGAAAGTAGAAGAGCGAACCCTGGAGTTACAAGAAAAAAATGTCCATTTGCAAAAAGCCCAGGAAATTGCTCAATCAGCCAACCGTGCTAAGAGTGATTTTCTCGCAAATATGAGCCATGAATTGCGGACACCGCTCAATGGCATTTTAGGTTATGCCCAAATCCTCAAGCGAGACAAAAGTTTAACTGATTTACAAAAAGATGGTTTAGGTATTATTCACCAGTGCGGCGACCATCTGCTAAACCTGATTAATGACATTTTAGACCTTTCCAAAATTGAAGCCAGGAAAATGGAACTTCACCCAACAGATTTTCATTTTCCAGAGTTTCTAGAAGGCATTGCCGAAATCTGTAACATCCGTGCCGAACAAAAAGGCATTTCTTTAATTTACGAGCAGATTACTCAACTTCCCACAGGTGTTAGGGCTGACGAGAAACGATTGCGGCAAGCTTTGCTAAACTTACTCGGCAATGCTGTCAAATTTACTGAAACTGGAGGCGTGGCTTTTAAAGTCGGCTATTACAAAGGCAAAATCCGGTTCCATGTGGAAGATTCAGGAATTGGCATGGCACCAGAGCAATTAGAAGAGATATTTTTGCCGTTTCAGCAGGTGGGAGAAAACCATCGCAAATCTGAGGGAACCGGATTAGGATTGGCAATTACCCGCCAATTAGTTCAGATGATGGGTGGCGAAATTCAAGTCCAAAGTATTTTAGGAAAAGGCAGTATTTTCTTCTTTGATTTAGATTTGCCTGAAGTTTTTCAATATGCTGAAGGTGTCAAACAAGATCAAAAAAATATCGTAGGATTTAAAGGCTATAAGCGGAAAATCCTCGTAGCAGACGATAAGCGAGAAAATCGCTCAATTTTGCTCAAGATGCTATTGCCTTTAGGGTTTGAAATTTTGGAAGCGATAGATGGCAAAGACTGCCTGAAGAAAGCGGCTGAATTTAATCCCGATTGCATCTTAATGGACTTGATGATGCCTGAAATGAATGGCTTTGAAACGACTCGGCGTATTAGGCGATCGCCCGAACTAAAAGATGTGATAGTGATTGGAACTTCTGCCAGCGTTTTTGATTTCGATCAGAACAAAAGTAAGGAAGCAGGCTGCAATGATTTTTTACCCAAGCCAATCCGAATACCAGAGCTTTTAGAAAAGTTACGACTTCACTTAGGGCTAGAGTGGGTTTATGAAGAAAACGAAAATCAACTAGAAAAAGACAATAAAGAAGAAAATTATCAGCCCAAAAACCGAAGCAATCAGCATTCATTAGCTACTCCATCAGCAGAGGAAATTGCAGCTTTATTTGATTTAGCAATGAAGGGCGATCTCAAAGGCATTGTAGAGCGAAGCGATCAACTAGAAGAATTAGATATTAAATATGCACCTTTTTCAGGCGAATTGCGTCAATTAGCTAAAAGCTTTCAAGTTAAAAAGATCCGCGAGTTTTTAAGGGCTGTAGGAAAAAATTAATGAATCCTTCAAATATTGAAAATGGGGTGATTTTAATCGTTGATGACAACCCTACAAATTTAGGAGTGTTGTTCGATTTTTTAGTGAATTCAGGCTTTCAAGTATTGGTAGCGCAGGATGGCGAGGATGCAATTGCTCAGGTTGATTATTCCCCGCCCGATCTGATTTTATTGGACGTACTCATGCCCGGTATAGATGGGTTTGAAACTTGTCAGCAATTGAAAGCGAAGAAATCAACGAAAGACATCCCCGTAATTTTTATGACGGCGCTTTCTGAGACTGTGGATAAAATCCGGGGATTGAATCTTGGGGCGGTTGATTACATTACTAAGCCGCTTCAACATGAAGAAGTTTTATCCCGAGTCAAAATCCATTTAAGCTTGCGAAATCTGACTAAAAGATTGCAGAAACAAAATGTGCATCTGGAACAGGAGATTGAAGAGCGAACTAAGGCAGAGAAAGCACTTTTAAAACTTACATCTGAGTTAGAAGGGCGGGTAAAAGAAAGGACGGCTGAACTTTTTTTATCCAATCAGCTGTTGACCCAATCAAATCAGCATCTGCAACAGGAGATCCAAGAGCGCATCTCTACTGAAGCAGCCTTGCAAGAATCAGAAGCACGCTATCGAGAACAAGCGCATCAGCTTAAACTTTCCTTCCGCCAACTTCAAGAAACTCAAAGCCAACTGGTTCATAGTGAAAAAATGTCTAGTTTGGGGCAACTGGTAGCGGGTGTCGCCCATGAAATTAACAATCCCGTTAACTTCATCTATGGGAATCTCACTCACGCCGATCACTATAGCCAAGATTTGCTCGACCTCTTGAGCCTCTATATGAAGTACACTCCTGCACCGCCACCTGAAATTAAGGAACACGCTGAGGCAATAGATTTAGAATTTTTAATTGAAGACCTGCCCAAATTGCTGAGTTCGATGAAAGTTGGATCTGACCGCATCCGCGAGATTATTTTGTCGTTGCGGATTTTTTCCCGCATGGATGAAACCCAAATGAAGCCTGTGGATATTCATGCTGGGCTAGATAGCACGCTGCTGATTTTGCATAGTCGGTTCAAACCTAGCGCCAACCATCCAGGTATTCAACTTGTCAAAGAATATGGCAATCTGCCTCTGGTGGAGTGTTATGCGGGTCAACTCAACCAGGTGTTTATGAATTTACTGGCGAATGCAATTGACGCTTTGGAGGAGTATGACAAAAAGCGATCGCCTGAGGAGATTTTCTTTTGCCGCAGTACGATTCGGATTCGCACCGAAGTAACGGACAATGAGTTTGTGACAATTTGGATTGGGGATACTGGCCCCGGTATAGCAGAGGAAGTACGCGATCGCCTATTCGATCCCTTCTTTACGACGAAAGCAGAGGGTAGAGGTACGGGTTTGGGATTATCGATTAGCTACCAGATTGTAGTCAACAAACATGGTGGTCAGATGACGTGTATTTCAGCACCAGGACAGGGGGCGGAGTTCATGATTAAAATTCCAATTCGCTCGTGCCCTCCAGAATTAGGTTGCCAATGCGTCATTTTGGAAGAAAGCGGAAATTCGGTCTAATATCAGAACCCGTCAGGTGTCAACTTAAGATTGGCTTAGCGGTTGAAACCACCGCGATACAGACAAAACCTGCCTTCTCCGGTTCAAAACTTATGATTCCATGAGTCCCCGCAAGCCGGACTTAGTTTATTTAGGCGTGGCTTCCAGTCGCTAGGGCTTCAGTAAAACTAGCAGTATAGCAACCGCCAAGATAGTTAGGACGTAGAGTAGAGAGCACCTATTGTCCTGAAGTTATTCAAGCTGCTCATGGCAAACCCCTATAGTTATGACCTGCGTCAGAAGGTGATCCAAGCGATCGAGTTAGACGGCATGAAGAAAAGTGAAGCCGCACAG